>JAQSDT010000033.1 GCA_029946075.1 bacterium
CTTCACATGCGGCTTGCCGAGATTGATCATCGGCTCGATGGTGAAGAACATGCCGGGCTTCAGCGGCACGCCTTCGCCGGGCCGGCCGACATGGATGATGTTCGGCTCGTCGTGAAACATGCGCCCGAGGCCGTGGCCGCAGAAATCGCGCACGACGCTCATACCCTGCGGTTCGACGAAGCTCTGGATGGCGTGGCCGATGTCGCCGGTGGTGGCGCCGGGTTTCACCGCGGCGATGCCGCGCATCATCGCCTCATAGGTGATCTCGATCAGCCGCTCGGCCTTGCGCGCGATCGGTCCGATCACATACATGCGGCTGGAATCGCCGTGCCAGCCGTCGACGATGAAGGTGACGTCGATGTTGACGATGTCGCCTTCCTTCAGCGCGCGGTCGCCGGGCATGCCGTGGCAGACCACGTGATTGATCGAGGTGCAGGTCGAATAACGATAGCCGCGATACATCAGCGTCGCCGGATAGGCGCCGTGGCTGAAGGCGAAGTTGCGAACGAATTCGTCGATCTCCGAGGTCGGCAGACCTTCCTTGACGATATCCGTGAGCTCGTCGAGGCACTTTGAAACCAGCGCGCCGGCCTTGCGCATGCCGGCGAACCCGCTGGCGCCATGCAGTTTGATCTGGCCGGTTTTTCGCAAGGATGCGTCTGACGCTTCGATATAGCTCATGGGCGGGTCTGGCTTCGCGGGAACGATAAAGGGCTGATTTGCAGGCTAATTTAATGATCGGAGCGCCCAGCTGCAAGCCGGGCCTGTACGGTCCGGGCCCGTAAAAGGCCCGAATCTACCCGGAAACCTCGACTACCTGCTCGACCGGCAACGCGCCGCCGCGGACGCGGATTTCGCGCACCGGGTAGGGGACGCGGATATTCTCGCGCTTGAACACGTCCCACAGCGCCAGCATCACCTCGCTCTTCACGTTGTCCATGCCGTCGGGATCGGCGATCCAGAAGGTCAGGGAGAATTTCATCCCGGCCTCGGCGAATTCGGTCAGGATGCAGTTCGGCGGCTTGTTCTTGATGGCGCGCGGGGCGGCCGCGGCCACCTCGACGGCCAGCTTGCAGACGAGGCGCGGGTCGGCGTCGTAATTGGTGCTGAACAGCACTTTCACCAGCGTGTTCTTGTCGGTGTAGGTCCAGTTCACGACCTTCTGCGTGACCAGGTCCTCGTTGGGGATCAGGAACTCGCGGCCGTCGCCGGCGGCGACCGAGATGTAGCGCGTTTTCATCGCGCTGATCCGGCCCGAACTGTCGCCGATGGTGACGAGGTCGCCGGGTTTTACGGATTTGTCCGCCAGCAGGATGATGCCGGAGATGAAGTTCGCCACGATCTTCTGCAGGCCAAGACCGATACCGACGCCCGCCGCGCCGGTAAACACCGCCAGCGCTGACAGGTTGATGCCGACCGCGCTGAGCGCGACGATCACCGCAATCGTCAGGAGACCCATCCGGATCATCTTGATCAGCAGCACCTGGATCGATGGCGTCAGGTCGGTGGAGCGGTTGATCCGGCTTTCGGCAAAATTGCTGGCAATGTTGGTCAGCCACAGCGCCACGATCAGCAGCGCGCCCAGCTTGATCAGCACCAGCGGCGTCAGCCGCAGGCCGCCGAGCACGATCGAGACGGGGTCGGAGTCCAGCAGCTGCAGCGTCGGTTCGAGCTGGCCGACGACGCTGAGCGCCGCGACGAACCAGGCCGACACTGACACGAGGCGGACGATGAATTCGTTGCGGATCACCGACGTCACCAGCCGGATCACCAGCCATGCCAGCGCCAGCTTGGCGGCGACCGCGAGCAGATAGCTGCGGCTCGGCCAGGTGGAATGGAGCATCGCGATGCGCGCCGCGATCACCAGGGCGGCGAAGATCACCGTGGAGGCACTGCCGACCAGCACGCGGGCGAGGCGCCGCAGCGCCACCGGCCAGCGCATCGCCAGCGAGGTCATGTCGACGCGCGCGCGGATGGCGGCCTCGCTGGCCCAGGCGATGCCGCCGGCGGCGAGGATCAGGCCGAACTGCAGATAGAACCAGGGCGAGGTGACCTCGGCGCCGAGCGAGCGCGCGGTGGCGTGCAGGAACTCGATAATTTCGTTGAAATCCATCGGCAGAATCTCGTTCGAGGCGCCGTCGTGGCCTCATTGGCAGGTTTGATTCGTGAAGCGCGGGCAGAATCCCACAAGCGCGGCGTGGATGCCATCGCTGCGAGGCCCGCGAGGTGCAAGTGAGCCCGCCAAATCGGGCACATGGCCGCCTTCGGCAGAAATGGGTTGGCGATCAAGTGTGGCAACGATAAGGATGCAAGTACAAGTATTTGTGCAAGTATTTGCTTGAACAGGTATTTGCTCGAATTTGCGAAGATGGGGACCGCTCTCGAAATGGCTTCTCTCGATCAGGTCAGCGTCGTCATCCTGCTCGGGGCGGTTCTCGTGATGGCTGGAATCCTGTCCAGCCTGCTGGCGCTGCGCTTTGGCGCACCGTTGCTGCTGGTGTTCCTCGCGATCGGCATGCTGGCGGGCGATGCCGGTCCCGGCCAGATCCATTTCGACGACGTCCGCACCACCTATCTGGTCGGATCGGTGGCGCTGGCGCTGATCCTGTTCGACGGTGGTCTGCGCACCAAATTCCAGAGCATCCGCGCCGTGCTGGCGCCGTCGATGGTGCTGGCGACGATCGGCGTGCTGCTGACCGCGCTGGTGACGGCGCCGGTCGCCAGATATGTGCTCGATCTGAACTGGATCGAATCGCTGCTGGTCGGCGCCGTGGTGGCATCGACCGATGCCGCGGCGGTGTTCCTGCTGGTGCACACGCAGGGGCTCCGCTTGCGTCCCCGCGTCGGCGCGACGCTGGAAGTCGAATCCGGCACCAACGATCCCTTTGCGATCTTCCTCACGCTGATGCTGGTCGAATTCATCTCGATCGGCCAAAGCTCGCCCGGTCATGTCATTGCCGAGTTGGTCCGCGAAGGCGTGCTCGGCACCATTATCGGCGTCATCGGCGGGCGGCTGGTGGTGCTGGCGCTCAACAAGATGCCGCTGCCGCAGGGCCTGCACGCGCCGTTCGTCACCACCGCGGCTCTCGTCATCTTCGGCGGGGCGCAGATTTCGCACGCCTCGGGTTTTCTTGCGGTCTATCTTGCCGGCATCATCATCGGCAATCGCCCGACGCGCGCGCACAATTCGGTGGTGACGTTTCTCGACGCCGCGACCTGGCTGGCGCAGATCGTGATGTTCGTGCTGCTCGGGCTATTGGTGTCGCCGCAGCGCCTGCTCGACAGCGTCGTCCCGGCGGTGATCGTGGCGCTGGTACTGATGCTGGTGGCGCGCCCGGTTGCGGTGTTTCTGTGCCTGGTTCCGTTCCGCTTCAACTGGCGGGAGAAGGTCTTTATCGCCTGGACCGGCCTGCGCGGCGCGGTTGCCATCTTCCTCGCCTCGATCCCGATGCTGGTCGGCCTGTCGAAGGCCTATCTGTATTTCGACGTCGCCTTTGTCGTCGTCATCATCTCGCTGCTGCTGCAGGGCTGGACGCTGGGGCCGGCGGCACGATGGCTGCACGTGGCGTTGCCGCGGGTCGACCGCGGGCCACGGCGCGTCGAACTCGATCTGCCCGGCCAGCTCGAGCAGCAGCTGGTCGGCTATCCCGTGCGGGCGAAGAGCCTCTTCTTCCGTCGCGGTCTCATTCCCTCCTGGTCGAAGCCGACGCTGGTGATCCGCGACGAGCGGATCCTTTCCCCGGCCGAAGCCGATCCGATCGCCGCCGGCGACTACATCTATTTGCTGGCGCCGCCGGAGCGGGCCGAGGCGCTGGATCGTTTCTTCGTCGACATGCCGCCGAGTTCGGCGCCCGACCCGCATCTGCTCGGCGACTTCATGGTCTCGGGCGAGCACACGCTCGGCGAAGTCGCCGGGATCTATGGCGTCGCCGTCGCGGAAGAAGAAAAGCAGCTGACGCTGGCGGATTATTTCGACATCCACCTCCACCACGCGCCCAAGGAGGGCGCCGAGCTGGTACTGGATTCCATCGTCCTGGTTGCGCGCAGCATCGGCGGCGGCCGGGTCAACGTGATCGGCCTTCGCCTGCCCGAGGACGAGGAAGTGACGGTGCCCCCGACGCGGAGCCAGCGGGTGAAGCGCAAGCTGGCGGATATCTGGTCGCAAGTGGCGGGGGTCTGAATTGCGCCCCGCGCAGGCGGCATGACGACTCCGCTGTTGAGGAAACGGGCGACTGTCATTAGCCTTGGCGCAGACGCCGCGGCGCGGTGCCTCACGGGAAACGCAAGGAACGACGACAATGTCCGGCCCCAACGACGATCAACTTGGCTTCGCGCCCGACTATGATTCCGCGGTCCCCTACATGCAGCGGACCCGCGACTATTACACGGCAATCGGCTACACCACGCCCTATCGCTGGGCGCACTATATCGATGCGCCGTTTCAGCCGCTCAAGAAGCCGCTGGCAGCCTCGCGCGTGACGATCGTCACCACAGCCGCCCAGTTCGATCCGACCAAGGGCGATCAGGGGCCGGGCGCGGCTTATAACGGCGGCGCAAAATTCTATCAGGTCTATGACGGCGACACGTCGAAACAGCACGATCTGCGCATCTCCCACATCGGTTACGACCGCAAGCACACCACGGCCACCGACAGCGGCACCTGGTTTCCGCTGCCGCAGCTTTTGAAGGCCAGGACGTCGGGCCGTATCGGCGAGGTAGCGCCGCGCTTCTTCGGTGCGCCGACCAACCGCAGCCATCGCGTCACCATCGATACCGACGCGCCGGAAATCCTCGCGCGCTGCCTCGCCGATGAGGTCGACGTCGCCGTTATCGTGCCGAATTGCCCGGTCTGCCACCAGACCTCGGTGCTGGTGGCGCGGCATCTCGAAGCCAACGGGATTGCTACCGTCGTGATGGGCTGCGCCAAGGATATCGTCGAGCACGCCGCCGCGCCGCGCTTTCTGTTTTCGGACTTCCCGCTCGGCAATGCCGCCGGCAAGCCGCAGGACGAAGCCTCGCAGGCGCAGACGCTCGAACTGGCGCTGCGGTTGCTGGAGTCGGCCTCCGGCGCGCGCACCACGATGCAGTCGCCGCTGCGCTGGAGCGAGGATGCCTCCTGGAAGCTCGACTACAACAACGTCGCGCAGATGAGCCCGGAAGAGCTGGCGCGCCGCCGCGCCGAATTCGACAAGCAGAAAGAGATCGCCCGCGGCAACCGCGCGGCATGACGCCGTCATTGTCAGCGACAAACGCGAAGCGTTTGCGCTTGAGAGCGAAGCGAAGCAATCCATCTCTCCGTACGGGGATAGATGGATTGCTTCGTCGCTTCGCTCCTCGCAATGACACTTTCAGGAGGACGTCCGTTTGACCCGACCGTTCGAAGGCGTGAAGATTCTCGACTTCACGCAGGTGCTGGCCGGCCCCTATGCGAGCTACCAGCTCGCGCTGCTCGGCGCCGATGTCATCAAGGTGGAGCGGCGCGAGGGCGAGGACATGCGCCGCACGCCGCTGAGCCGGGAATGGGCCGACCGTGGCCTCGCACCGGGATGGCAGGCGATCAATGGCAACAAGCGCAGCCTGACGCTCGATCTGTCGAAGCCGGAGGCGATCACCATCGTCAAGCAATTGGCGGCGCAGGCCGACGTGGTGATGGAAAACTTCCGTCCCGGCGTGATGGACAAGCTGGGCATCGGCTATGCGGCGCTGTCGGCGATCAACCCGCGGCTGATCTATTGCGCCATCTCCGGTTTCGGCCAGACCGGCCCGGAACGGTTGGGCGCCGGCTATGACGGCAAGATCCAGGCGCTGTCGGGGATCATGTCGATCACCGGCCATGCCGAGACCGGGCCGACCCGTGCGGGCTTTGCCGTCTGCGACGTTCTGTCGGGTGCCACTGCCGCCTTCGGCGTCTCGAGCGCGCTGTTTCAGCGCACCCATACCGGCAAGGGGCAGCTGGTCGACGTCTCCATGCTGGAGGCGACGCTGGCGTTCCTGTCAGGGCAGGTGGCGGACTATTCGGTGGCCGGCCACCGCCAGCAGCTCTCGGGTAACCAGGCGGTCAGCCGCCGGCCGACGGCAAACCTGTTCAAGGCGGGCGACGGCTATCTGCTGCTTGCCGTCAACAGCGAGAAGCAATACCGGGGATTGATGACCGCGCTCGGCCGCGCCGATGCACTGGAAGATCCGCGCTTTGTCGACTGGTTCGCCCGGCAGGAGAACGAGCCGGCGCTGCGCACCATCATCGAGGAAGCGCTGTCGAAGAAGGACCCGCGCGAATGGGAGAAGGTGCTGGAGGCCGCGGGTGCGCCCTGCGCCAGCATCTGGAAGGTCGAGGAAGTGATCGATCATCCCCAGATCGCCGCCCGCGGTGCGATCCAGGAGATCGACACGCCCTATGGCCGGCTGCGCTTTGCCGGCAGCGGGTTCCAGCTCGCCCATGGCAGCGGCCGGCTCGAACGGATGGCGCCGGCGCTGAGCGCCCATACCGAGGAAGTGCTGGCCTCGCTCGGCTATGATGCCGCCGCGATCGCCGGCCTTCGCAGCCGCGAAGTGGTCTGACGCGGGCGGGGCAGGACCGCCCCATGCATAGCGACCTTGCAGCAAGGCGCTTTGATCGCCTGAAATCACCGTCTAAAAGACCCGCCAGACGCCAAGCATTTTCCCGAAAAAGGACAGCTCATGCCCGCCTATCGTTCCCGAACCACGACCCACGGCCGCAACATGGCGGGCGCCCGCGGCCTCTGGCGCGCCACCGGCATGAAGAACGAGGATTTCGGCAAGCCGATCATCGCCGTCGTCAACTCGTTCACCCAGTTCGTGCCCGGCCACGTGCATCTGAAGGACCTTGGCCAGCTCGTCGCGCGCGAGATCGAGAAGGCCGGCGGCGTCGCCAAGGAGTTCAACACCATCGCGGTCGATGACGGCATCGCCATGGGCCATGACGGCATGCTCTACAGCTTGCCGTCGCGCGAGATCATTGCCGACAGCGTCGAGTACATGGTCAATGCGCATTGCGCCGATGCCATGGTCTGCATCTCCAACTGCGATAAAATCACGCCCGGCATGCTGATGGCATCGCTGCGGCTCAACATCCCGACCGTGTTCGTCTCGGGCGGCCCAATGGAGTCGGGCAAGGTCACGCTCAAGGGCAAGAAGCGCGCGGTCGATCTGATTGATGCGATGGTTGCCGCCGCCGACAGCAATGTCAGCGACGAAGACGTCGAAGTGATCGAGCGTTCGGCGTGCCCGACCTGCGGCTCCTGCTCGGGCATGTTCACGGCGAACTCGATGAATTGCCTCACCGAAGCGCTCGGCCTCGCGCTGCCCGGCAACGGCTCGGTGCTGGCGACGCATGCCGACCGCAAGGGACTGTTCGTCGAGGCCGGTCATCTGATCGTCGACCTGGCGCGGCGCTATTACGAGCAAGACGACGAAACCGCGCTGCCGCGCAACATCGCGAACTTCAAGGCGTTCGAAAACGCCATGACGCTCGACATCGCGATGGGCGGTTCGACCAACACCGTGCTGCATCTGCTGGCCGCCGCCTATGAGGGTCAGGTGCCGTTCACGATGCAGGACATCGATCGCCTGTCGCGCCGCGTGCCGGTCCTCTGCAAGGTCGCGCCCTCGGTCGCCGACGTGCACATGGAAGACGTTCATCGCGCGGGCGGCATCATGGCCATTCTCGGTGAGCTCGACCGTGCCGGGCTGCTCAATCGCGGCCTGCCGATGGTTCACAGCAAATCGCTGGAAGATGCGCTCAGCCGCTGGGACATCAAGCAGACCAGGAGCGAGAGCGTCCGCAAGTTTTACATGGCTGCACCGGGCAACGTGCCGACGCAGGTCGCCTTCAGTCAGGAGCGCCGGTTCGAGGAACTCGACACCGACCGCGAGACGGGCTGCGTCCGCAACGCCGAGCACGCCTATTCGAAAGATGGCGGGCTTGCCGTGCTGTCCGGCAATATCGCGCTCGAAGGCTGCATCGTGAAGACCGCCGGCGTCGACGAGAGCATCCTGAAGTTCGAGGGCCCGGCGCGGGTGTTCGAAAGCCAGGACGCCGCCGTCGAAGGAATTTTGGGCAACAAGATCAAGCCGGGCGATGTCGTCGTGGTCCGCTATGAAGGCCCGCGCGGCGGTCCCGGCATGCAGGAAATGCTGTATCCGACCAGCTACCTCAAATCCAAGGGCCTCGGAAAGGTCTGCGCGCTCGTCACCGACGGCCGCTTCTCCGGCGGTTCCTCGGGCCTGTCGATCGGCCATCTGTCGCCGGAAGCCGCCGAAGGCGGCCTGATCGGCCTCGTCGAAGAGGGCGATCTCATCAAGATCGATATCCCCTCGCGCTCGATCAGCCTCGCCGTCGACGACGCCACGCTGGCCAAGCGCCGCGAAGCCATGGTTGCGCGCGGCGCCGATGCCTGGAAGCCCGCCAAGAAGCGTCCCCGCAAGATCACGATGGCGCTGAAGGCCTATGCCGCGCTCACCACCAGCGCCGCCCGCGGCGCCGTGCGCGTCGTTCCGGAGTGAGCGTCTGACGGTAGGATGGGTGGAGCGCAGCGATACCCATCAACAGCGGCGCCCCTCGCGAGGGGTAGC
>JAQSDT010000034.1 GCA_029946075.1 bacterium
CGCTCGCCCGGGCTCTGCACATGGCAGGTGGCGCAGGAGAAATTGAGCTGGCCGCGGCGGGTGTAGAAATATTCCTTGCCGTTCTCGTAGGCCGCGAGCGCGCGCGGATCGTCGGGGATCTTGATGTCCATCGGCTTGCCGCGCGAGGTGAAGGCCATGTAGGCGGTCAACGCCGCCATCTCGTCGCGCACATAGGAGAACGGCGCTTCGCCATTGACCTCGCGACACTTGTTCAGCGCCAGCTCCAGCGTGATGACCTTGCCTTCCTTGTCGTCGAAGTAAGGATAGTTCTGGCGGATGCCGATACCCTTGTTGGGGAAGCAATCCTCGTAGGTCTTGCCGTTCTTGAACGGCTTGGTGAACATCTCCCTGCCCATCTCGAGCGAGAACTCGTACGGCGGAAACTGTTCCTTTTCCTGCCACTGCCTGTAGAGGTCCTCGTTCATCGAATAGGGACCGTTGACGAAATCCTCCAGCTTCACCTTCGGAAACTTGTCGGTGAAGAATTTCCTGAACGCCTTGGCGTCGGCGACCGGATCGACCTTGTCGGCGGCATCGGAGGGCAGGGTGCCCGCAAGCGTCAGCGCGGCCAGCGCGAGCGCGGCGGACGCCAGAAAGATCGCGGATCGCAACTTCATTGGATCTTTGCCGTGGTGGTGTCGGTCGCACCCTTGCTGTCGACCCAGCTTACCTTCAGTTCGTCGCCCTTCTTGGCGCCCTTGAAGGTGAATTTGACGTAGGGGTCCTTGGAGATGCCGCCGCCCCAGTCGGCGACGAACACGTTCTTGCCGTCATATTCGAATGTCAGCTGCTGGATGAAGTGCGGCGGGATCAGATCGCCCTTGGAATCCTTGACGAAGCCGGAATCCATCGGATGCTGGATCAGCGCCTGCACCTCGGTGGTTTCGCCGCTCGAGGTGGCGCGGACGCGAATGCTCGATGCCATGATCTTCTCCTAGCCTATTTTCTTGCGCATGATCTTGTCGAAAAACCGGTGCCCACTTTTTTGGATCATGCGCTAACCGCCGCAGCCGCCGACGGTGACTTTGACTTCCTTGCTGGCGCTGTAGAGCTTGCCGCCTGCTTCGACCAGCACGGTGACCTTGCTGGTCTTGGCCATCTTGATGCGGTTGGCGACGCTGGGCACCGTGCCGGCCGGAATGCTGTATTTGGCGATCAGCACGTTCGGGTTCTCGCTGACGAGGAACGCGATCGAGGTGACGTCGGGCAGCGTCGTCGTCACCGAGATCGGCACCACGGCGCCGTTCTCGGCAATTTCGGGCGCGTCCATCTTCACCTTGTCGGATGCTTCGGCGGTCTTGCCGTAGAGCGCCTTGATGGCGTCGGCGTCGCTCTTCTGCTTGAAGGCTTCTTCCGGATATTTGTCGTTGGCGGCCGCGAACGCCTTGCCGGGATCGAGCGGGACGATGCCGAGCCCGACCAGCGTCAGCATGCCGGCACCCTTCAGGACCAGCCGCCGCGTCGCCGAAAAATCATTGTCCATGGTGTTCATTCCAGAATCTCCCGGGGCGTGCGTCGCGTTCAAAGTGTCTGCAGGAAATCGACCACCGCGCTGATTTCCTTTTCGGTCAGGATCCGGTTGCGCCCGAACGGCGGCATCACGGTGAGCGGATTGCGCGCAGTTTCATCGTGAAGAATGGCGACCAGATCGGCGCGATTGGGGTATTTGGCTTTGATGTCGACCAGTTCGGGGCCGATGGTGCCGGGATATTCGCCGCCCTTGATGACGTGGCAGGTCAGGCAATTGCCCTTGCCACGGTCGAAGGCGAGCTTGCGTCCCTCGTCGACGGCGGACTGCGCCTGCGCGCTGCCGATGGCTACGAAAGCGCCGATCAGGAGTGCCAGCGCGAACGCTGCGGGCCTGATGAGGGAGGAGTGGATCACGGGCATTTCCGTCGTTTATCTGGGTTGCATCGTGTCGAGCGGTCCGGTCGTCCGCGGCGTCAGGCTCTTGCCTTCGGCCGTCGACGAGATCCTGACCCCGGCGGCATCCACGCATGCGTTCATGCACGGTTTTGCCATCGTATCAGGCCGTGGGTCGGTCCATATGAAATTGTTGCGATTGCGCATCTTGACGTCAGGCAAACTTTTGCGATCGGCAACGAAAGCATCGGGAACGAGGTCGTTCAGGTGCAGAATATAGGCCGTCAAAGCATAAACGTCATCCGCTGACAATGTGTGCGGGGAGGGCATCGGCATGGCGCGGTTAATATAGTCCCAGAGGGTCGGCGCGAACGGCCAGTAGCTGCCAACCGTGGGCTCCGGACGCTCATCCCGGAGCGTTCCGACGCCGCCGACCAGTTTTGGAAAACGGCCTTCGCCTTCGCCGAAAGTTCCATGGCAGGCGGCGCATTGCTCGGCATAGACGTCCGCGCCACGCTCCACCGTGCCCTTGCCCTCGGGCAGGCCCATACCGTCCTCGCCGCGCACGTCGATATCCCAGCCGGCGATCTGCGCCGGGGTCGCCGGCGTGCCGTAGCCGAAATGACCGGCGTCGGCGGCGCGCGCGACAGCGCAGGTGACGGCGAACAGCCCGGCAACGAGCAGCAGAACGGCCTTACGCGAGCTGAACATTGAACACGCTCCCGTCCGGCTTGACCTGCCAGGTCTGGATTCCGTTGTTGTGATAGATCGAGTTGGTGCCGCGCTGCTTGCGCAGCGCCGCGATCGTCGGCTGCACGTAACCGGTCTCGTCGATGACGCGGGATTCCAGCAGCGCCGGCTTGCCGTCCCAATACCAGGGCAGCGAGAATTTCGTCAGCGCCTTCGACAGCACCGGCTCGTGCAGCCGCGCGCTCTGCCAGTTGACGCCGCCATCCACCGAGACGTCGACGCGCTTGACCTTGCCGTTGCCGGTCCACGCCAGACCCCTGATTTCATAGTGGCCGGGACGATCGAGCGGCTTTTCCGGGCAGGGGAAGGTGATGACGGATTTGGCGTCGATCAGCCAGGTGAAGCCGCGGGCGATGCCGTCGGGCATCAGGTCGGTGTATTTCGAGGTTTCCTCGCGGGAATGCCAGGGTTTGTCGCCGAGCTTGATCCGGCGCAGCCACTTGATGTTGACGTTGCCTTCCCAGCCCGGCACCACCAGCCGCAGCGGATAGCCCTGTTCGGGCCGCAGCGCCTCGCCGTTCTGTGCATAGACGACGAGGCAATCGTCGAGGCATTTGTCGAGCGGCAGGCTGCGGTTCATGTGCGCGCCGTCGGCGCCTTCCACCATCGCCCATTTCGCTTCCTTCCTGACGCCGACTTCTTCGAGCAGGGTCGACAGCCGGACGCCGGTCCATTCGGCGCAGCTGATCATGCCGTGACGGAACTGCAGCGAGTTCATCTGCGCCGCGCGCCATTCCATGCCGCCATTGGCCGGGCATTCGATGAAGTGGATACGCGTGGTCTGCGGAAAGCGCTGGATGTCCTTCATGGTCAGGATCAGCGGCCGCTCGACCAGGCCGTGGATCATCAGTTTGTGCTGCGCCGGATCGATATCGGGGCGGCCGGCGTGATGACGTTCGAAGAACAACCCGTTCGGCGTGATGATGCCGTGTAGATCCTGCAGCGGCGAAAAGCTGACCGAGGATTCCGCGCCGGCGGTGAGCCACGGCACGTTGCGGCGGATGACGGAGGCTTCGGTATCGGCCGGGCGGCCATAGGGCCGGTCGACCACGCCGGCGCCGATCGACTGCGACCACGGCGCGTCCGCGGGAGGCGATTCCAGCGCGGGGTCGGCGAGGACGGGCTTGGAGCCGAAGGCGAGGCTGCTCGTGAGCGCTGCGCCGAGACCAAGGAAGCTGCGGCGGCCGAGCGGCGTCAGGGTGCCGGCAAGGCGAGAGAGGATAGCTTTACTGCGCAACGGGTCTTGCCGCACGTTTTCTTCCCCTGGCGGCCACATCGCCGCATTATTTCTTGCTTTTTTGAACCGGTATCCACATTTACTAATTTAGTCAATGCTAAATAAGGATTGCCACGGTACAGTGATGCGTGCGCTTCGCAGGCGCGAAAACGATACCGGATCTGAACGGATGAGCGCAGTCGCAACCGCCGCCCACGAGACGCAAATCGCCGCAGGCGCGGACGATGCCGCGGCGCTGAATAAATTGGCGAGGCAGGCCGGCGAGGCCGCGCAACTGCTGAAAATGCTCGCCAACGAAAAGCGGCTGCTGATCCTGTGCTTCCTGGCGGTGCGCGGCGAGATGACGGTGGGCGAACTCGTCGCCCCCGTGGAGCTCAGCCAGTCGGCGTTGTCGCAGCATCTGGCGAAATTGCGCGCCGACGGGCTGGTGGAGTTCCGCCGGACCGCGCAGACGCTGCATTATCGCGTGGCCGACCAGCGTACATTGCGCCTCCTGCAGGTCCTGAAAGACATCTACTGTGGCGATCTGAAATAGGCGCTGCGGCCGATTGTTCGGGACCGAATGTGATGGCGGAGTTTGTGACAGAGTTCGGCAAGGATGGCCGGCGGGTCGAGACCGACGGAAGGCTCGACGCGGCTGCGTTCCATCGCAACCATGCGCCGATCTGGGCGGTGCTGCAGCCATTCCTGGTCGGCAAGTCCGGCGATGTGCTGGAGGCCGGCAGCGGCACCGGCCAGCACGTCGTGCATTTTGCCGGGCGCAGCCCCGATATCGTCTGGTGGCCGAGCGATTTCAACGCGAACCATCTCGCCAGCATCGCGGCGTGGCGTGCGCATGCGGACCTTGCAAACATCCGCGCACCGATGCGGATCGATCTGTCCGATCCCGAATGGTGCCCCGAGATGCACAACGGCAGCGGCCCCGGCGAATTGCTCGCGGTGTTCTGCGCCAACGTCATCCACATCGCGCCATGGCGTGTCGCCGACGGCCTGTTCGCGGGCGCTGCGCGCTACCTGCGCAGCGACGGGCGGCTCTATCTTTACGGCCCGTTCAAGCGCGACGGCAAACACACCGCCATGAGCAACGCCGTGTTCGACGCCAGCCTGCGTCAGCAGGATGCCGAATGGGGCGTCCGCGATCTCGGCGACGTCAATGCATTGGCCGATCGCGTCGGCCTCTCGTTGATCGGGACGCACAATATGCCCGCCAACAACATGATTCTGGTGTTCGGGCGGCGGTAGTACTCTCGCTCGTCATTCCGGGTTCGCTTCGCGCCCCGGAATGACGGCTGAGATCCCTACGCGCTGCCATCCACCCATCCAATCTTCTCTCTCAGAAAACTATAACCCAGCGCGACGAAGCCGGCGCGTTCGCGGTTGTCCTTGCCATAGCCGTGGCCGCCGGCCGCGGGTTCGTAGAAATAGGCCTCCTGATATCCCATCGCCTGCAGCTTGGCCGCCATCTTGCGGGCGTGGCCGGGATGCACGCGATCGTCGCGGCGCGTGGTGGCGATCAGGATCGGCGGATATTTTTGGCCTGAGATCGCCGTGTGATAGGCGGAATAGGTTTTCAGCCATTCCCACTCGTCGGGTTTGTCGGGATCGCCATACTCCGCGATCCAGCTCGCGCCGGCGAGCAATTTTGTATAGCGGCGCATGTCGATCAGCGGAATCGTGCAGAACAGCGCGCCGAAACGCTCGGGGTATCGCACCAGCATGTTGCTGATCAGGATGCCGCCGTTCGATCCGCCCTCGGCGGCAATCCTGTTCGCGCGCGTGACGCCGCGTTTGACGAGGTCGGCGGCCACGGCTGCGAAATCGTCATGCGCCAGGCGCTTGCCGGCGTAGCGGCCGGCATCGTGCCAGCGCGTGCCGAATTCGCCGCCGCCGCGGATATTGGCCTGCACCGTGGTGCCGCCGCGCTCCAGCCAGAGCTTGCCGAGCGCGGAATTGTAATGCGGCCGCACCGCAAGGCCGAAGCCGCCATAGGCGCTCATGTAGACCGGCGCGTCGCCGGCCCCGGTCGCGGGCCCGGTCTGCACATAGGGGATGCGTTCGCCGTCGATCGAAATCGCCTCATGGCGGGTGACGACGAGACCGCTTGCGTTGAAGGTCTTCGGCGCCTGCTTCAGCAGCGCCGGGCTGGCGACGCCCTCGATCAGCAGCAGCGACGGCGGCGTCAGCGGATCCTGCACGCTTGCGAGCAAATCGCCGTTGCTCTCGGCTTCGTGGCGGTCGAGACGCCCGACATCGACCACGCCGATATCGGGAAGACCCGTCAGCGTCCTGCGCGTCCAGCCGCCGGCCGATGGCGTGCAGATTTCGAACACCGGGCGCAGTTCGTCGAGAATGGACAAAACGAGCTTGCCGGGCGTCCAGAAAAAGCCCTGCAGCGCCCGCCGCGGCCCCGGCTCGAACACCAGCGTGAAGTCGCGGTTACCGGCGAGAAACGCCGAGAGCGAAATGCCGAGCACGCTGTCCGGCGCATGGGTCTTGCCACCAACTGTCCATTTGCCGCGCAATTTCACGGCCATCCAGTCATTATTCGCTTCCAGCCAGACGTCGGTCGGCAGATCGAGTTTGGTGGTTGGGCCGCTCGATGTCCCGAGCCAGAAACTCTGGTTGAAGAAATCGATCCGGTCGGCGAACCACATGCGCGGCACAGGCCCGGTGTCGTCGGTGCTGCAATAGGCGGCCATCCGCTCGGCCGGTACTTCGAATACGACGGGGGCGCCTTCCACGGGCTCGCCGCGGCGCCACCGCCGCACGGTCCTGGCATAGCCCGATGTCGTCGCCATGCCCTCGCCAAGCGCGCTCGACAGCAGCAGCGTGTCGGCATCGACCCATTCGGCGCCGCTCTTGGCTTCCGCAAGCGTGAATCCATCCGCGACGAAAGCCCTGGCATCGAGATCGAACTCGCGCAGCGTCACCGCATCGCTGCCGCCGCGCGAAAGCGCGATAATGGCGCGGGAGCTACCCGGCCGCGGCTGCGTCCAGCCGAGCAACCAGTCCTTGTCTTCCTCGATGGCGAGGCGGTCGATGTCGAGCAGGATTTCCCAGTTCGGCTCCGCCTTGCGAAATTCCGTCAGCGTCGTACGCCGCCACAGGCCACGCGGGTTCCTGGCATCCTTCCAGAGATTGTAGACGAGGCCGCCGCTGCGCGTGACGTAGGGAATGTTGTCGGTGCGGTCATAGATCGCCGCCAGCGCGTCGCGGTCGCGCTCGAATTCGAGATTACCGAACGCAGCCATCGTTCGCAGGCTTTGCCGGTCGACGAATTCGAGTGCGCGGCTGCCCTCGACGTCCTCAAGCCAGAGATAGGGATCATCGTCAGGGGCGGCGATGTTCGGCCTGTCGTCGATCGTCATGGCTTGAACTCCGGAAATGCGGGCCCCTTGTAGCGCAACAGGTACAATGGGTGCGAGCCTGTTCTGCACCTGCATCATTGCTCCGAGCTTTCGTGCGCGCTTCGCATGGCGCACGCCCGTTTGCGGTGGTTGATTGCGTTATGTTGCGTCTTCATAGTGCCGGCCAATGAATCGACGGGCTTCGGCCAGAAGCGTTCGGGGCGGAGACGGTGATGCTGGATTCGACGGCCAATCAGGAAATCGTGAACGACGCGCGCGCCCGCGCCAACGTGCTGCGGCTCGCCGCGGCGCAGGCGCTGACCGGCGCCAATTCGGCGGTCATTTTCGCCACCGGCTCGATCGTCGGCGCGACATTGGCGCCCGATATCTCGCTCGCGACCGTGCCGCTCTCGATGTACGTGCTGGGTCTCGCTGCCGGCACGCTGCCGACCGGCGCGATCTCGCGCGCCTATGGCCGCCGCGCGGCGTTCATCATCGGCACGTTCTGCGGCGTGCTGACCGGTGCGCTCGGGGCATTCGCCATTCTGAACGGAGCGTTCTGGCTGTTCTGCGGGGCCACTTTCCTCGGCGGACTCTACGGCGCGGTGTCGCAATCCTATCGCTTCGCCGCGGCCGACGGCGCCAGCGTCGCGTTCCGGCCCAAGGCCGTGTCGTGGGTGATGGCGGGCGGCGTGTTCGCCGGCGTGCTCGGGCCGCAGCTCGTGCAATGGACGATGGATATCTGGCCGCCTTATCTGTTCGCCTTCAGCTTCGTGGTGCAGGCGCTCGTCGCGCTGGTGGCGATGGCGGTGCTGTGGAGCGTCGATGCGCCAAAGCCCGCGGCGGCCGATCTGCATGGCGGCAGGCCGCTGCTCGAGATCGCGCGGCAGCCGCGCTTCATCGCAGCCGCGCTGTGCGGCGTGATCGCCTATCCCATGATGAACCTCGTCATGACCTCGGCGCCGCTGGCGATGAAGATGTGCGGGCTGACCGTCAGCGATTCCAATTTCGGCATTCAGTGGCACATCGTGGCGATGTACGGCCCGAGCTTCTTCACGGGCACGCTGATTGCCCGGTTCGGCGCGCCCGCCATCGTGGCGCTTGGCCTGGTGCTGGAAGGCGTCGCCGCGGGCATCGGCCTTTCCGGCATCACCGCGATGCATTTCTGGGTGACGCTGGTCGTGCTCGGCGTCGGCTGGAACTTTGCGTTCATCGGCGCGTCGGCGCTGGTGCTGGAAACGCACCGGCCGCAGGAGCGCAACAAGGTGCAGGCCTTCAACGACTTCCTGGTGTTCGGCATGATTGCGATCGGCTCGTTCTCGTCCGGGCACTTGCTGGCGCATTACGGCTGGTCGATGGT
>JAQSDT010000035.1 GCA_029946075.1 bacterium
CGCGGTTATCACATGATCGATCCCGAGACGGGCGCGCAGCGATCCGTAAACCGGTCGATGGCGATGGCCTTCGCCCCCGAGGCGGCGTCGTTCTACCCGGCCCTGCCGGCGCGCCCGCTTCGGTTCAGGGACCTGCTTGCCTTTTCGGTCAAGCATTCGCGCGGCAGCTTTTTCCGGATCGTGCTGACCGTCGCACTCATCGGCCTGCTCTCGCTGATCGTTCCCCTGATCACCAATGTCCTCGTCAGTTCGGTCATTCCCCGCAGCGAAATCGATCAGCTCGTCATCTGCGCCCTCGCCCTTGCCGTTACCTCCATTGCCATTGCCGGCGTGCAGACCGTCGAGGGACTGGCGATGCTCCGGGTCGAGAGCCTGGTCGACTGGAAGCTGCAGGCGGCGATGATCGATCGGGTGCTCAGGCTTCCGACGTCGGTGTTCCGCGATTTGACGGTCGGGGATTTCGTCGACCGCTCGATGGGGATCGACGCCGCTCGGCGCATCCTCACCGGACACGCCTTGCGTGGCATCATGGCAGGCGTGTTCTGCTGGTTCAGCGTCGGCCTGATGCTCTACTATGACGTCACGCTGGGTCTGGTCGCACTGGGGTTGACGCTGCTGCGGGCGCTCGTGATCGTCGCGACCAGCGGGGTCAGGCTGTTTCACGAGAGCCGTTACGCCAGCCAGCAAGGCAAGATCAACGGTTTCGTCCTGCAACTGATCTCCGGAATCGGAAAGCTGAGGGTCGCCGATGCCACGGCGCGCGCGCTTGCCGTGTGGTCACGGCAGTTCGCGGCGCAGAAGCGAAACTTCGTCGCCTCGCAGCGGGCCTCGAACGTCCTTGGCGTTTTCGAATCCTCGTTCCCGCTGATCGCGACGCTGGTGGTGTTCGGCAGCGCGGCGTTTCTCGCCAGCAAGCTGCTGCAGGACATCGGCGCCTTCCTCGCCTTCTTTGCCGCCTTCGGGCAGGCATTGGCGTCGATGGGCGCCTTTGCTTCCGGCATCAGTGAATCCCTGGTCGCAATCCCGCAATTGACCCGCCTGAAGCCGCTCATTTCCGGCCCGGCCGAATTGTCCGACGATCGCAAATCCCCCGGCGCACTGTCCGGCGCAGTGGAGTTCTCGCGCGTCACCTTCCGCTATGCCGAGGGCGGCCCACCGGTGCTGGACAATGTCTCGCTGCGGATCGCGCAGGGCGAATACGTCGCCATCGTCGGCCCTTCGGGCAGCGGCAAGTCCACGCTGTTCCGGTTGCTGCTTGGCTTCGAGAAACCGGAATCAGGAACCGTGTTTCTCGACGGCAAGGCCATCGACACGCTCGACATCGCCGCGGTGCGCCGACAACTCGGCGTGGTGCTGCAAAACGGCAAGCTCGCGAGCGGCAGCCTTTACGACAATATCTCCGGCGGCGTGCAACTGCCGCTGGACCAGGCCTGCGAAGCGGCCCGGCTCGCCGGCATCGACGAGGACATCCGCGCGATGCCGATGGGAATGAACACCGTGGTTGCGGAAGGCGTGAACACGCTGTCCGGCGGGCAGCGTCAGCGCGTCATGATCGCGCGCGCCGTGGCGCGGCGTCCGCGCATCCTGTTGTTCGACGAAGCGACGAGCGCGCTCGACAACCAGTCGCAGGCTATCGTCAGCACGTCGCTCGGCAATCTCAACGTGACCAGAATCGTCATCGCGCACCGACTCACGACCGTGCGGCAGGCGGATCGGATCATCGTGATTGCCGACGGCAAGGTGATGCAGACCGGCACGTTCGCCGAGTTGAGCGCAACGCCGGGAATGTTCGCTTCGTTCGCCGAGCGACAATTGCTTTAGCGTCGATCCGGCTGCACGCTCGCCGCCGACTCACAAGACATTGATATTGTTATAAAATTAGTATTTTTGGCTTTCTTCCCAGCCTGTTCCCTGGGGAACAGCGCACAATTCCCCGGCGCCCTATTCTCCAATCCATAGACGAACGGGGAGCGATGGTCGCACCCGGCGATCTCAAAAACGGAGAGAAGCCATGAACACCCAGTCCAGCATCACCAAGACGAACGGCGAACTGAACGACAGCGAACTGAACGCGGTCAGCGGCGGCCACCAGAAGTTCCACTATGTCGAGATGAACGGCAGCACCTACGCCGTCGGCCACATCAACGGTTCCACCGTGATGGTGAAGGTCAGCTGACAAGTCCCGGGGATGCGGCGCATAGGTGCCGCATCCCCCGCTTGGCGTCAGTAACGAGGTCCAACCTCAAGACGACGAGACGGCGCGCAGCTCGGCGCCGAGCAGTCTTGGCACCGGATCTTCCGGGCATTCGGCGGCCAGTTCCTCGAATTGAGAGGCGGAGCCGCTTCGATCGCTTTCGATCAACCGATAGGCTTGCAGATAGCGTTCCCGCCAGCTCGCAGGCGTTTCCGGCGGCCAGGGCTCGAACACCTCCACCGGTGTATCGAGGCCGCGCAACGTGGTCGTTCCCAGCGGCCGGAACGAAGCCGATTTGCACAAGGACGCTGCGATCGGCCCCACACAGATCGTCGATCCGTATTTCTTGTTCATCGCCTCGAGCCGCGCCGCCGAATTGATGGAATCGCCATGCGCGGTGTAATCGAGCTTGGAGCGAATGCCGATGTCGCCGACGACGGCCATGCCGGTCTCGATCCCGATCCGGGTGCGGCCGAATCCGATCTGCGACGGCTCGGGGCGGGCCTGAAACGCCTTTGCCCAGATCCGCATTTCCTCGGCACAGGCGAGCGCGTGCAACGGATGGTTTTCCAGATCGAGCGGCGCGTTGAAGAAGGCATGGACGGAATCGCCGACGATCTTGTCGACCATGCCGCCGTGCCTCATCACAATCTCCGTCATCCCCTCGATATATTCGTCGAGCACGGCAACCAATTGCTCGGGACCGGCGCGATGGGTCATCGACGTGAAATTCTCGATGTCGCTGAACAATGCGGTGATCTCGCGCTTTTCGCCGGTCAATTTCAGCAGCGACGGATTTTCCGCGATCTTCTTGACGACCGCGGGCGCCAGATGCTGCTCGAAGCGGCTCCGGATGCGGGCCTCGCGGCGGGTGACCAGCGCGTAGGAACTGATCGACGATGTCATGAAGACGACGAGGCCGCCAAGCGAGGGCATCAGCGGATCGATCAGGCGGTCAGCCGTCACGGATGCGAGGATCGCCCCGCCCCAGACGACGGTGATCGCGGCGAGCCCCACCACCGTGCCCGCCAGTGGCGACAGCAGCGATGCCGCGAGCAATGCCGCCACGCCCATGACGAGCAGCAACACGAGTTCCGAGCCGGCCTGCACCGCCAGCGGCGCTCGCCCGGACAGAATTTGCCGTACGGCACCGGCCTGGATCTCGACCGACGGCGTCAGCGGATCGCCCGGCGTCTCGCGCAGGCCGCCAAGTTCCGGCGCGGAGCTGCCGATCATGGCGATGGCGCCGGCCAGGCGATTGCGTGCGGCCGGGTTACCGACAATTTCGATCGCCGAAATCGAATTTGCTTCGCGATGAAGGTCGGCACCGGCCAGCCGTAGAAGCCCGTCGTTCGGCAGCGCGATTTCCAGACTGCCGGCGATCAGCCGCGGCGGCGGTATGTCGGCGACATAGGCCGGCGATCGCATCGTCAGCCGAACGGCTTCCATCGCCAGCCCCGGGCGCATCGCTTCGCCGGCGGCGACGAGCAGCGGGACGCGCCTGATCCGGCCGTCAGCGTCCCCGGGCAGCGAGAGCGCGCCCAGTCCCTTGGCAGCGTCAAGCAGCGGCGCTACGGGAACGCTGCCCCCAACTCCGCGCCAGATACCGTCGAGCGGCACGGAATGGCGCTGGAGCACCGGCACGCCGGGAACGACGCCCGGTCTGTCGGCATCGATGACGAAACCGAGCGCGACCGGCACGGTCTTGATGGCTGCCGCCAGCCGCTTGTCGCCGTCGGGCAGCTCGCCGGCCTGTGCGATCAGGGCTTGATTGTTGGTGAGCGCCCCGAGCTGCCGCGCCAGCGCCGCCGGGGAGCGGACGTCGGGTTCGGAGAACAGGATATCTATGGCCGCGACGGACGGCTTGCCCTCGGCGACCGCCTCCATCAGCCGCGCCATCGTCTCGCGCGGCCACGGCCATGGGCCCATTGCGTCAAGCGAGCGCCGGTCGATATCGACCACGATTACCGCTTGGCCTTGCGGGACCGGCCGCCGCAGCTGACGGTCCGCCGTCAGCACCATGTCGAAGGCGCGTTCGCGCGAAACGCTGCGCCACTCTTTCGGCAGCGACAAAAGCAAGGCGAGGAATAGCAGGAGCGCGAGCCCCCCGGCGATCAGACCGGAGTGAAGCTTGCCGATCCGGCTAAGCATGCGATCCGTCGACTTCTGCGAGCTTGAGCGGATCGACGAAGATGCGATCCAGCGTCCGGCCGATCGCGCCGATCTCCTCCAGCTTGCCGAGGGCTTCGTTGATCTTGGGGCGGCTGGCGCCGAGCAACAGGGCCAGTTCGCCCTGCGACATCCCGAGTTCGAGCGGCAGCCGTTTTCCGGGCGCGGGCTTGCGCGTGCCGATCGCAACCATGAAGAACCGCGCCAGGCGGACATGCATCGGATGCAGCGCGATCGACTCGAGTTGCCCGCTGGTTTCGCGCAGCCGGCCGCAGAGGAACGAGATCAGGCGCTCGGACAGCACCGGGCGGACGGTCCAGAGCCTGCGGAAGTCTTCCTTGTCGAGGCGGTAGGTCGTCACCGTCGTCAGGGCCGTCGCATCGGCGCTTCGGTTGCCGCCGTCGAGCGCGCCGATTTCACCCAGCAATTCGCCTGCGACCGCGTGACGGAAACTGAGTTCACGGCCGTCCTCGGTGGAGATCGCCAGCCGCACGCGCCCTTCCGCCACGAGGTAAAGGGCGGTCGCTTTCTCACCCCGGACAAACAGGGTTTGTCCCTTCTTGAATTTGGCCGCGCGAAAGAAGTTCGCGCAGGCCTCGAGATCATCCGCGCCGAGGCCCTTGAACAGCTCCGTTCTCGAAAGCAGCGAAACCAGCGTGTCAGTGCCCGGCATTTTTCCCCTGAACTAGCTGACGCTGGCGAGCGCATTGCGAATGCGCTCTGCGCCCCACTTTACGGCCGCGGTCGGTTTTGCATCCCCGCCGCCGAGATTGGTGCCCTCGCCGGCTTGCAACGTCACCTCGCCGCCGCCGGCCGACACCACGACCACGCCGTGATCGACGAACACGCCGAACGCACCATTGCTGGGGCCGGCAAAGAATTTCGTGCCGCGGACGGCGATCAGGCCGTAGGAACTCTTGATCCGCATCGGCACGCTGCGCGCGCCGGCCGGCCGGTCGAACAGCATCGGCCCGGATTCGAGCGATATCTCGCCGCCGGTCTGGGCCAGGAACTTGTCGATCACCAGATTGGTGCGTTCGCCGAGCCGGATCGTGGTGTCCTCGCCGAGCAACATCGTCAGCCGCGACGTTGCGCCCGTCCCGACGCGATCGCCGACAAAGAGCGACGATGATTTCTCCAGCGCCCGGTGCTGGTTGCTCGCATCGGCAAAAGCTTCGCCCTTGATCTCGTCGACCCGGCCGGCGGTATCGGCGGCAAACGATCGCGAACCGATGATGGCGGGAGCGAGCAGCGCAGCGCCGAACAAGGTCAGCGCGCCGCGCCGGTCGAGCTGCGCTCCGAAATGCTTCCCTGATTTTCCAATGCGGAGACGCATCGCGCAAATCCCATCAATGAATGTGGATGCTAGCGGAGGCGATTTGGGCAGGCAACCGAACGGCTCACACTTCGGCGCGCGAGCATCACGTCGCCAGCGACCTAACAGCGCATGAATTCGTTCCCCCCACTTGCCGCTCAGCCTCCGCGCGCACATTGCGCAGGCAGCGGCGGCGCGCCGGTTCGGCTCTGTATCATCGCAACCAAAATCGTTCCGCATCACGCCAAATCCCTGTGAAGGCCGATATCAACGCATTATCAATGCCTTACCTTGCCGCTGAAATTCCTTCCCGCCTGTTCCCCCGGGAACAGCGCGACGGCTGACGGGGCCGTATTCTCCAACCATCGACAGGACGGGAGCGATGATCGCTCCCGGTCGAACCCGAAGGAGAACCACCATGACCACCCAGTCCAGCATCCAGACGTCGACCGAAGCACTGAGCGACAGCGAATTGAATGCCGTGGTCGGCGGCCACCAGAAGTTTCATTATGTGGAAATGAACGGCAGCACCTATGCCGTCGGCCATATCAACGGTTCGACCGTGATGGTGAAGGTCGCTTGATCTCACTCGGCGCGGATGCGGCGCTCGATCGTCGCATCCGCGTCTGCTCGCCCGGTCACGATCGCCGAATATTCGTCGATGATTGCGCAGCCTTCGGCGAGAACGTATTTCCGATGCTGCGATTGAAATACATCGACACCGGCAAGGTACGTTTCGTATTCCGCGAGTTTCCGTCAAGGCAGCCGCAGCGTCGGTGCTGGCGCAATGCCCCCTTGTCCTGCGCGGCGGCCTCGCCGATGATGGGCCAACAAACATAAACATACCGGGGGAATGCCATGGCGGCCGTCTTGCGCATCATGCTTGCAGCGACATGGCTGCTTACCGGCGCGGCGGTTGCCTCAGCCCAGGGCTATCCCGCCAAACCGGTTCGGGTGGTCGTCGGCTTTCCTGCCGGCGGGCCGACCGATGCGATTGCCCGGCTGGTGGCGCAGAAGCTGTCGGATCGCCTCGGCCATCAGTTCTTCGTCGAGAATGTCGGTGGCGCCGGCGGCAACACCGCGGCCGGCCAGGTCGCGCGCGCCACCGCCGACGGTTACACCATCATGGCGATCAGTACCGGCTTCGTGGTCAACCCCAGCCTCTACGCCAGGGTGCCGTATGATCCGGTGAAGGATTTCGACCCGGTTACGCTGGTTGCGGTGTCGCCGAACGTCGTGGTCGTCAATCCGCAGGTGCCGGCGAAAACGTTGCCGGAACTGGTGCAGTTGATTCGCGACAATCCCGGCAAATACAGCTTTGCCGGACCCGGCGTCGGGTCCACGCCGCATCTTGGCGGCGAACTGTTCCGCCTGGCGTTCAAGCTCGACCTCGTGCACGTGCCGTTCACGGGCGCTGCGCCCGCGATCCAGGCCACCGTCGGCGGTCATACGCCGATTGCCTTCACGGCGCTGCCGCCTGCCCTCTCGGCGGTGCAGAGCGGCCAGTTGCGCGCGCTCGCCATCGCCTCGACGGAACGCGTCGCAGGCCTGCCCGACGTCCCGACCTTTGCCGAGCAGGGCATCAAGGACCAGGAAGCCGATACGCTGACCGGCATCGTCGCGCCGGCCGGCACCCCGAAGGAGATCGTGGAACTGCTGGCGCGCGAGATTGCAGCGATCGTCGCGCAGCCCGACGTCAAGGAGCGTCTGACGGTGCTCGGGTTCAATGCCGTGGCCAACAAGCCGGATCAGTTCGCCGCGCGCATCCGGCTGGAAATGGATAAATGGGCCAAGGTCGTGCGCGATGCGAAGCTCAGGATCGAGTGAACCTGCGCCAATAACCGCAGAATCCTAGACGGCGGAATTCCGGCCTTGCACGTCGATAAAGCTCAGGCCGATCCGGTTCTTCTGAATCCAGGCGACCTCGCATTCGTGAACGATCGAGGAGTCGTTCGCCATCACGAGGCGAAAGCGCGCCGGCACGAATGCGGCGTTCTCGACATCGATCGCAGCCCCTTCGCGCGAAATGTTCCGCACCACGCACTGCATCACCGAACCGCCCGCAGAAACGAACGCTGGTTCCTCGACCTCCGATCGCGGAAATCTTCGCTTCTCTTCCATTCCGGTCAGGCCCCAGCCGCAAGCCCCCTCGGCTCGACAGACAGATGCTCCATCAGATTTGCCGGATGCAGGCAATCGTTTTTCAGGTGACGGCCGGTGCCCAAGCGCCGACAGGGCCACCTCTCCACAGGCTTGCCGTTACCCGCGCCGGCGCGATAACTTCCCGACAAAGGGCGGCGCGGCGGCCAGCCCCGCAACGAACGCTCGCCAAAGGGAACGCCATGACGGCCAGAATTCGACCGGGACGGAGCTTGATATGCTGACCGCTTCAGCCGAATTGGCCGGAGACCGGGCCGTGATTGCCCGCGCCGAAGCCCTTCGGCCGGTCGTCGCGGCCGCTTCCGAAGAGATCGAGACCACGCGACGGCTCCCGGCCGCCCTGCTCGACCGCCTGCATGATGCGCAATTATTTCGCCTGCTGCTGCCGCGCGCGACCGACGGAATCGAAACCGACCCGGTCACCTTCTTCCACGTCATTGAAACCATTGCCAAAGAGGATGCCTCGACCGCCTGGTGCCTCAGCCAGGCCGGCGGCTGCGCGATGTCGGCGGCCTATCTCGATCTGCCGGTGGCGCGTGCGATGTTTTGCGACCCTCGCGCGTTATTGGCCTGGGGACCGGGCCCGAAGGTCCGCGCCGTCGCATGCGAAGGCGGCTACCGCGTGACCGGCACATGGTCCTTTGCATCCGGCGGCCGGCATGCGACCTGGCTCGGTGCGCATTGCCCGATCTTTGCTGCCGACGGTTCCCCGCTGCGCGACGCCG
>JAQSDT010000036.1 GCA_029946075.1 bacterium
GATCGGTCGGCTTGTGCGCGTTCAGCAGGAAATCGTTCGCCATCATGATGGCGGAAAGGACGTTGTTGAAGTCGTGCGCGATGCCGCCGGCGAGTTGGCCGACCATGTCCATCTTCTGCGACTGGTTGATCTGGTTTTCCAGCGTGCGCCGCTCGGTCGTCTCCAGCATGTAGACGATGGCAGCTTCCGTATCGCGCTCGTGCTCTTCCACCGCGGTGACGAAGAACTGCCCCCAGCGCTCCTTGGCGCCGTCGAGCATGGCTTCCACCGGCGCGATGTCGCCCTGCCCCTCGGCGGCCTGGTTGATCGCGGCGATCAACAGCCCGCGGTCGCGGGCGTTGACCGCCCGGAAGATCGACTTGTTGGCCGCACCGTCGGCGCTGAGGCTCTGCGCCAGCTTGGCGAAACGCGCATTGGCGCGCACCACGGCGCCGCCGCGGTCCACGGTCGCAATCGCCATCGGCGTATGGTCGAAGAATCGCATGAAGCGGATTTCGGCGGCGCGTTCCGGATCGGAATGCTCGTCGCGGGTGCGGCTGATGACCAGCGTCCGCGAGGCGCCCGGCACGCCGTCGGCGCCGAAGGCGAGCTTGTGATAGAGCCGCACCGGCATGGTCTTGCCGCCGCGCATGCGCAGGTCGATGTCGAACACTTCGGTTTTGACTTCGCCCGGCACCGCCACGATCGAGGTCAGCAGCGACGCGCCGTCGCCGGAGACGATGTCGGTGAGCTTGAGGCCGCCGGAGCCGATCTCCGCCAGATCGTGATCGAGCCAGTTCGCCAGCGTGGCGTTGACATACATGATCTCGCCGGCCGGACTGACCGAGAAGAAACCGCACGGCGCGTGATCGAGATATTCGATCGCGTGCTGCAGTTCCTTGAACACGTCTTCCTGACGTTCGCGGTCGCGCGTGATGTCGGCGATCGACCACACGGCATATTTCGCCTCGCGCTTGCTCTGGCCGAGCGGGCGAACCCGCATCCGCAGCCAGCGCCCCTGCGCGCCGTCCTGTCCCGCGATACGAACCTCTTCCTGCTGCCGCTTGCCTTCGCGCGCGGCCTTGAGCAGGCGGAACACCGCCTCGGAGACATCGGGATTGCCGATGAAGACGCGCTCGACCGGCCGCACGTCCTGCGCACTGGTCGCCCCCGTCAGCGTCAGGTAGGCGGCGTTGGAATAGACGACATGGCCCTTGGAATCGGTGACCGCCAGACCGTCATAGGCGTGGTCGGCGATGCGGCCCATCACCGGGTCGTCGGCGGTGCGATCGGAAAACCGGATGATCCCGGCGGCAAAGGCGAACAGGTTGAACAGGCCGACCATGGCCAGCAGCGCCAGCACGCCGAGAATATAGGGCTGCGCCTGGGCGCGGCCGATGGTCATCATCGCCACCGCCACGGCGACAATACCGGCGGCGACCAGCAGCACCAGCAGGATGCTGCCACCACGCCGCGCCGGTTCGTGGGCCACGAGAGAGTCAGGGGGCAGATGGCTGTCGGTTTCGGCGGTCATTGGCTCATTTGAAAGGCGCAGCCCTTCGGCATGGAAGTGACGATTCGGTTCGGCCGGCACCCTCTCCTGAGTGCCTGAATCGGCCCTGCAAGCGCAAGACCATCAGGCGGCTATTTGACAGGTTGAGGGCATTTCAAGGCAATTTCTGGCCGTTTCCTCTAGTTTCGCCGTCCGGCGAGGTTGCGCTTGAGCCCCATGACGTAGCCGATGATCTCGGCGACCGCCGCGTAGTGCTCGACCGGAATCTCCTCGTCGATATCGACGGTGGCATAGAGCGCGCGCGCCAGCGGCACGTTCTCGACGATCGGAATGTCGTGTTTCTTCGCGACCTCCCTGATCTTGAACGCGATGTTGTCGACACCCTTGGCGACGCAGATCGGCGCCGACATGCCCTGCTCGTAGGACAGCGCGATCGAATAGTGGGTCGGGTTGGTGATGATCACGCTGGCCTTGGGGACCGCGGCCATCATCCGCTTCTTCGCCCGCTGCAGGCGCAACTGCCGGATCCGGCCCTTGATGTGGGGGTCGCCTTCGGACTGCTTGAACTCGTCCTTGATCTCCTGCAGCGACATCTTCTGCCGCTCGTACCATTGCCGGTACTGGAAGAAATAGTCGGCGATCGCGACCGCCGCCAGCATCGCCACGACGGCACCCATCAGATGCAGCGTCAGACTGGTGCTGACGCCGAGGATAGCGGAGGGATCGAAGCGCAGAAACGATTCCAGCCGATGCCGCTCCGGCCACAGCACCGCCACCATGACGGCGCCGAGCGCGACCAGCTTGAAGACGCCCTTGCCGAAATTCGCCGCCGCCTGCTTGCCGAAGATGCGCTTCAGCCCGGCGGCCGGCGACACCTTGTTGAATTTCGGCTTCAGCGACTCGCCGGACCACACCAGGCGATGCTGGATCATGTTGCCGGCGATGGCCGCCAGCGCCAGCATCAGCAGCGGCACGCCGACCGCGCCGAGCACGGCGTAGCTGAGGCTGTGTCCGAGCGCGAGCAGCGCCTTGCCGTCGGTATGGATCTGGCCGGCATTGGCGATCAAATTGCGCATCGGCGCCAGGATGCCGCTGCCGATCGAGCCGGAGAATGACGAGAGCACCAAGGTGCCGCCGGCGATCACGAACCAGGTGTTGACCTCCTGGCTCTTGGCAACGTCGCCTTTTGCGTGAGCGTCATCGAGACGCTTTTGTGTAGGGTCTTCTGTTTTGTCGTCTGAATCTTCTGCCATCAGAACCCCTTCACTTGAGCGGCGTCAGATCGTGCATCACGCCGGTGAAGTAGTTGAGATAGGTCCCCATCATGGCGGACAGGACCATGGCGAAAATCAGAAAGCCGATCATGATCGAGAGCGGCACGCCGACGAAGTAGACCTGCATCGCCGGCATCAGCCGCGCCAGCACGCCAAGACCGATGTTGAAGACGATGCCGAACACCAGAAACGGCGCCGAGAGCTGCATGCCGATCTTGAAGGCGGCCGCGAACGCCCGCGTCGCCAGGGCCGCGACGTCGCCGCTCGGCATCATCTCGCCGGGCGAAAAGATCCGGTAGCTCTCGTTCAGCGCCGCGATCACCAGATAATGGCTGTCGGTAGCGAACAGCAGCGTCATGCCCAGAATGGAGAGGAAATTGCCGATCAGGACGCCCTGCTGCCCCTGCGTCGGATCGACCGCCGTGACGAAGCCGAGCCCGAGTTGCTGCGCGATCACCGAGCCTGCGACCGCCAGCGCCGACAGCGTGACGCGCGCGGTGGCGCCGAGCACGATGCCGATGACGATCTCGTGCAGCATCAGGACGCCGAGCGCGTTCATCGAGTTGAGGTCGACCTGGTAGGCCGAGCGGTGCAGCGGCAGGATGATGAGCGTCAGCAGCAGCGCGATCGCCAGCTTGATGCGCACGGGAATGTTGGTCTCGCCGAATCCCGGCAGCAGCATCACCATCGCACCCACGCGGGCAAATACCAGCATGAAGGCGGCGGCCAGCGCCGGCAGCAGGGATATGTCGATGCGCATTCATTTACAATGCATCAGCCGCCGATGATTCGCGACGATATCCGCATCATGTGGCCGTGCATCGAATCCGCCATGAACGGCAGCGCCAGCAATAGCGTGACGAAGATCGCGAGTATCTTCGGCACGAAGATCAGGGTCTGTTCCTGGATCTGCGTCAGCGCCTGGAACAGCGACACCACGACACCGACCACGAGGCCGATCACCATCAAGGGCGAGGACACGATCACGATCGTCCAGATCGCATCGCGCGCGACGTCGAGGGTTTCAGCACCGGTCATTTGAATTTCCTGTCTACCTCGTCATTGCGAGGAGCACTTGCGACGAAGCAATCCATTCTTTCTTTTCGCGGCGCCATGGATTGCTTCGCTGCGCTCGCAATGACGATAGACGTCAGATCGGCATCTTCATGATGTCTTCGTAGGACTGGATCACGCGGTCGCGCACCGAGACCAGCGTCGAGACCGCGACGTCGGTTTCCGCCACCGCCGTCACCACATCCATGACGTTGGCCTTGCCCGAAGTCATCGCGACGGTCTGCGCGTCGGATTTCTTGCCGGCCTCCATCACGCTGCCGACGGCGTCCTTGAGCAGGGCGCCGAACGACGGGCCGCCGGTGGACTGGCTGCCCTTCTCGGCGCCGCCGGTCTCCATCATGCGCGAAAGCGCGGCGTAGGCATTTGCTGCAACGGTCGGTGAAGCCATTTTCTATGGTTCCTGTTCAGGCCTTGAGGATGTCGAGCGTGCGCTGGATCATGCGGCGGGTCGCGCTGATGATGTTGAGGTTGGCCTCGTAGGACCGCTGCGCCTCTTTCATGTCGGACATTTCGACCAGCGAATTGACGTTGGGATATTTGACGTTGCCGCTGGCATCCGCCGACGGATTGCTCGGCTCGTATTTGACGCGGAACGCGGTCTGGTCGGTGCGAATCTTGCCGAGCGTCACCACCCGCGCGTCCAGCGTGCGATCGAGTGCGGAGGAGAAGGTCGGCACCTTGCGGCGATAGGGATCGCCGCCCGCGGTCGGCGAGGTCGAGTCGGCGTTGGCGATGTTTTCCGAGATCACCCGCATCCGTCCCGCCTGCGCCCGCAGGCCGGAGGTTGCGATGCTCATCGAGCGGGCGAAGTCGCTTCCGTCGTCTGCCATGATCCGGTTCTCCTATCGCTGCGGTTCAGCGCTTGCCGATGGCGGTTTTGAGCAGGCCCAGACTGCGGGTGTAGAGCGAGGTGGCAGCGGCGTAGTCCATCTGGTTGGCGGCGACCTTCATCATCTGGTCTTCCAGGTTGACGGCGTTGCCGGCCGGCTTGGTCAGAAAGCCGCTCTTGCCGCCGTCGCCGCGAAAGCTCTGTCCGGCGGCGGAGACGGCCATATGGGACGAAGAGGTGCGCGCCATCGCCAGCGAGCCCATGGTGCCGCCGACCACGCTGGAGCCGCCCTTGTCGAATTTCGGTTCGACGAGATCGTTCGGCCGGTAGTTCGGGGTGTTGGCGTTGGAGACGTTCTCTGCGAGCACGCGCTGGCGTTCCTGGTGCCACTGCATCTTGGTGCGCAGCGCCGACAGCATCGGAAGGTCGTTGATGGCCATCGCGAGCGGCTCCCCGTTAACCTCTGGCAGTCGCCGCGAGGTAGGCAGAATTTGCCCGGTGTATGGTTAACAGTCGGTTAAAATTCCGCGTTCCGCAGCGAATGCCCGCCGGTGGCAGCAAAAACAGCGCATTTTCGCCACGAAACCTGCGTTAACCAGCAAATGCCAATGCCGTCGCAGCAGCCAGAAGGCGTTTTGGATCAAGCGATTCTTGGTCTATTAATTGAACGGTAGGCGTCGTTTGCCGTGGGGAATTAAGATTTAAGGCTGATCTCGGGCGTGATTCGCCGTATGCGGATCGCTTCGGGGCAGGATCCGGGCAAGGCCGGATCGTGTCCGAACAGGTGGACCAGGACCGCAACTGTCGTACGCAAGATGCGGCCCATGGCCGGGGACTAAAGCATGCAGACACTGACATTCCTCTTCGCATTCATCGCCGTACTGGCGCTGATTGGCGTGGCCGCATGGCTGGTTCGGCGCTTCGCCACCAACCGTCTCGGCGCCAACACCAACCGCGGACGGATGCCGCGGCTGGCCGTGATCGACGCCGCCGCGGTGGATGGCCGCCGCCGCCTGGTGCTGGTCCGGCGCGACAATGTCGAACATCTCCTGATGATCGGCGGTCCGAGCGACATCGTGGTCGAACCGAATATCGTACGTGCGATCCCGGGCCGTGAGCAGATGGCGCCCCGGCCGGCCGTCGCCGGCGAGCAGCCACCGCGCATCGCGCCGCTGCCGGATGCCAATTGGAGCGACGACGGCCGCGAAGCCGCCTTCGAGCACCACGCCGAACCGCAGATGCCCGAGCCGCCGCCGCGCCCGTCGCGTCCCTCCTTTGCCGAGGAAGTCCGCCGCCCGGCCCCGCCGCCGATGGCCGAGCGCCGCGAGCCCCTGACCGGCTTCACGCCGGATTCGCTAGGTGGCCGTCCCGAGCCGGCGCCGCCGCGGCTGACCCGTACCGAACCGATGATGCCGCGCCCGCAGCGCCAGGCCGAACCGCCGAAGGCGCCGGTCGCACGCGAACCGGCACCGACCCGCGCCGCTGCGCCGCCGCCGCCTCCTCCGGCTCCCGCGCCGTCGAGCGCCGATCAGAACCTCGCCGAGATGGCGCAGCGGCTCGAAGCCGCACTGCGCCGGCCCGCCGAGCCGGTAGCACCGCCGGTTGCACCCGATGCGCCGCCCGCCCGTCCCTCCCGCAGCGAGGCCCCGATGCCTGCGCCGCAGAAGTCGGGCTTCGAAAATCTCGAAGACGAGATGGCGTCGTTGCTGGGCCGCCCGAAGACCCCTTCGTGAGGCCGCCGGCATTTCCGCGTAGAGTTTTATTTTTTGTCAGTCTGATAGCCGCCGGATCGCTCGCCGATCCGGTGCTGGCGCAGGATATCAGCATCAATCTCGGTCAGGGTGGCGGCGGCGTCACCGAGCGCGCGATCCAGCTGATCGCGCTGCTGACGATCCTGTCGATCGCCCCGTCGATCCTGATCATGATGACGTCGTTCACGCGCATCGTGGTCGTGCTGTCGCTGCTGCGCACCGCGCTCGGCACCGCGACCGCCCCGCCCAACTCCGTCATCATCGCGCTCGCCATGTTCCTGACCGCCTTCGTGATGGGGCCGGTGCTGCAGAAATCCTACGACGACGGCATCAAACCGCTGGTTGCCAACCAGATCGGTGTCGAGGAAGCGATGCTGAAGGCCGCCGTGCCGCTACGCGGCTTCATGCAGAAGAACGTCCGTGAGAAGGATCTGAAGCTGTTCATGGACCTGTCGGGCGAGCCGCCGCCGGCGACGCCGGAAGACATGTCGCTGCGCATCCTCGTCCCCGCCTTCATGATCTCCGAACTGAAGCGCGCCTTCGAGATCGGCTTCCTGTTGTTCCTGCCGTTCCTGATCATCGACCTCGTGGTCGCCTCGGTGCTGATGTCGATGGGCATGATGATGCTGCCGCCGGTCGTGGTGTCGTTGCCGTTCAAGCTGATCTTCTTCGTGCTGGTCGACGGCTGGTCGCTGGTGGCGGGCAGCCTGGTGCAGAGTTACACGGGCGGCGGGTGACCGCCGCGGTTCCGACAAACTCCGGGATCAGACAAGGGCCGGTCGCGGGAACAAAAGCCCGATGTTCCGGGTTATCCCCGATGCCTCACAGCCGGGAGTATTCCATGAAGATCGCAGGAATGATTGTGGCTGCCACGGTGGCCTCCGGCATCGCCGGCACGCCGGCGCTTGCCCAGCAGACGCAAACGGGGATGGTGACGCGGATCGACCGCATCAGCGGCACGGTTTCGATCAAGCCAATCCAGGAAGGCACGGTTGGCGCTGCCACCGACAATGCCGCCGAAGAGTTCAAGATGAAGGATGCCGCGCGGCTGAACGATCTGCACGCCGGCAACCGCGTCAGCTACTCGGTCAGCGACGCGCCGGGAGCCAGGACCATCGTCAAGATCGACAAGAAGTAGCGTTCAGGCAGCAGCGCGGCTTCCGTCGAACGCAAGCGAGGCCCGGAACACCATCCGGGCCTCGCTTCGATATGGATGCTTTCAATTCAGCGCGTAGGCCGTTCCAGCGAGGCGCGAATTTCGGCGACCGCCGTCTCGTAGTGCTGGTCGAGCTTCTGAAAGTACTGCTGCAAGTCGCGCAGCTTTCCGGCGCGACGCGCCGGCCCTTCCCGATCGATGTTGAATCTGTCGACCGGCGACGACGCCGTCTCCGCCTTCATGGCTCGCCTGGATTTATCCCGGCCGTTACTCGAACTCATCTGCACGCCTCACAAATTGCGAATCCGCACCGGTTCGATTCCCGGTGAACGTCTCGTCTGGTAACGCGCTGGCGGCGTCAGCTTTCGCGGTGCAGTGTGGTGTTTGGATGCTCCGGAACTGTCGATTTGATGGCGAAAAATCGACCCCGGCAGGAACGGGCAAACTACGTCGGTAGTCTTACGGGCGACAATTCCACTATTAAGATGCAATCGGCATTCACCTTCGCGGCAGCGTTTCCAGTTGCTTCAGCGATCGCCGACATGCCCGTACCGCATCCAGAAATCCTTCTGCCGCCACGCTGCGAACTCTGCGGCGGCGCCACCACAAGGATCGGGAAACTGCCCCGGATCGGGCTTCGTCCGCTCGTCTACGTCTACAAATGCGGGTCCTGCAACCGCGTCACTTCGGTCGAACCCGAACGGCAATCCCGCGATCGCACAGTCGCCCGGCCGCGCAGCGCCCGGCAGCCGAAGCAGGGCGGCTCCAGGAACGCCTAGACCATCGGGAAAACTTCGGCTCTGGAGCCCGCACCGGGTTTCATCCCGGCAGCGCCGGATGGTAAGCTTCTCCCCAAGCTCCGAATAAAAGAGAGAGGGAGAGGAATGTCCGACGGCTTCATCGACGAATTGCGCACCACGCTGCCCGCAGGCTCGGTCCTGACCGGCGCCGACATCGACGCGCGCTATCACCACGACATCTCGG
>JAQSDT010000037.1 GCA_029946075.1 bacterium
TGCACACCTGGTCGCTCGGCGTCGAGGAGCAGTTCTACCTGATCACGCCGCTGTTCATGATGATTGTCTGGCGCATTGCCCCGAAGCAGGCGCGGCTGCTGTTTGCGCTCGTCGCCGCGCTATCGCTGGTGGCGGCTTACCTTATCAGCCTCCGCAACCAGACCTTCGTGTTCTATCTGATGCCGTTCCGCGCCTGGGAACTGGCGCTCGGTGCGCTGCTCGCCGTCAAGTTCTTTCCGGCGCCGAAGCCCGACTTTGCCAGGGCCGTTTGCGGCATCGGCGGCTTGCTCCTGCTGCTCGGCGTCATCCTGCTGGGATCGCCCGCCGTGCCGCTGCTGCTGATGACCTCGCTCGCCAGCGTCGGCGCGGTGATGGTGATCGCTTCCGGCGAGCACGGGTTGTCGATTGCCGGAAGGCTGCTGTCGGTCCGTCCGATGGTGTTCATCGGCCTGATTTCCTACTCCCTCTATCTATGGCACTGGCCGCTGATCGTGTTCCAGCGGACGGACGCGCTCTTCTTTGGTGAATTGTCGGGCCTGACCAGAGCTGTGTTGCTGGGAGCGATGGTCGTCATCGCGTGGCTGTCGTGGAAATTCGTCGAGATGCCGTTCCGGGCAAAGGGCAGGGATATTCCCAAGGCCGCCGTGTTCACGGCTACAGGCGGCGCGACCGCGTCGGTCCTGGCGCTCTGCGGCCTGATCCTGCTGTCCGGCGGCGCGCCGTTTCGGTTTCCGGAGCGCGTCGTGACGATCGGCTCCTATCTGGCCTACGATTCCGCCCCCGCGTTCCGCGCCGGCCAGTGCTATCTCGGCACCAACCGCCAGCAACTCGACGTCGAGAACTGCCTGAAACGCGATGCCGCGCGGCCGAACTATCTCCTCGTCGGTGACAGCCACGCGGCGCATCTATGGTTCGGGCTGTCGAGTGCGTTGCCCGACGTCAACGTGATGCAGGCGACCGCGAGTGCCTGCCGGCCCGAAGTCGCCAGCGTTTCGCGGCTCGATACGCGCGCTTGCCCGAAGCTCATGCAGTTCGTGTTCAACGACTTCCTGGTCCACAACAAGGTCGACAAGGTACTGCTCGCCGCGTCCTGGAAGGACGAGGATCTGCCGGCCCTGTCGGCCACGCTCAGTCTTTTGAAATCGAGAGGCATCGACACCGTCGTCCTCGGCCCGATCGTCGAATATGACGCGGCATTGCCGCGGCTGCTCGTCGACGGCATCAGGCACGGCAGTTCCTCGATCGCGAGCAAGCGCCGGACCGCCGGGGTACGCGAGCGGGATCTGGCGATGAAGCAGATGGTGACGGGCGGCGGTGGTGCATATCTGTCGGTTTACGACGCCGTCTGCCACGACGGCCACTGCGACGAATTTGCCGTCGGCGACGTGCCGATGCAGTTCGATGCCGGGCACCTTACCGCGAGCGGGGCGGTTGAGGTCGGACGCCGGCTGTCGAAGCTGTTGACCGGGAAGCTGGCGAGGTCGGCAGATGTTTCGAACTAGTCCGATGCGGCGTACGCGCCGACGGCTGTGGCGGCTGGTGTTGTTCGTCACCGTCTTCGTTCTCAGCGTGCTGCTGCTGGCGCGGATCGACACCCACGCGGCACCTCGCGCAGTGTCCGCTCCAGCGAAGTTCGCAGCGGCGTTCGTCAATTGGGGCGCGACCGGCCGCGAGCATATGCTGCAGTCATGGGAGAAGTGGCTGTCGCAGAAGCCGTCGTCGGTGCTGGCCGTCGATTTCTATGCGCAGGACAGCTGGGACGAGTTTTCGAAGATGACCTGGCTTCCCGGTTTCTGGAAGCGGCTCAACCCCGATCGCAACATCGTCTGGTCGACACTTCTGACCGCGAAGGGCACGCCGCTGTCCGAGGTCGCGGACGGGCTGCACGACGACAAGTTCGAAGCCGCCGCGCGGGCGATTGCCGCGGAACAGCCGAAGGCGATCATCCGTCTCGGCTGGGAGATGAACCTGGATTCGATGGCCTGGTTCGCCAAGGACAACAACGCCGAGTACATCCGGGCCTTTCGGCACGTCGTCGGAATCTTCCGGCGCTATTCCAGCGACTTCAAGTTCGACTGGTGCCCCGGCTGGGGACCGCAGGAAACGCCGGCCGATCTCGCCTATCCCGGCGACGACGTCGTCGATTACATCGGTCTCGACGTCTACGATTTCAAATATGAGGGGACGCCGGAAGAGCGTTGGGAAAAGTATTACCTCAAGGGGCCGTTCGGGCTCGAATGGCACCGCGATTTCGCGGCGGCCCACGGCAAGCTGATGAGCTATCCGGAATGGGGCGTCGGCAATTTCGGCGACAATCCGTACTTCATCCAGCAGATGCACAACTGGTTCGCGCAGAACCAGAAGAACATCGCCTATGCCGCCTATTTCAACGTCGACGGACAGTGGCCGACCCAGATCGACAACGGCAAGTTCCCGAAATCGCAAAAGCTGTTCAGGTCGTTGTTCAAGCGATGAGGGTTGCGTTCAGTCGGTTAACACCATCCGTTAACCGTCGCGCGAACTCGGCGTCGCGGCGCGTGTCGCTGGACCCGATATTGCAATGAAGCCTGTGTATCGTTCGGCTGGCCGGAATTTCCCGGAACGGACGGTCATATCGAAACGGTTATGTCCTGATTCCGCGGAAGTCATCCCGGTTCGGGACGGCGGATATTTGGAATGGTCATGCGATCCGGTAGCTTGCACAAGGAAAACAGCGGCACCGCACCGGCGGTTTCGCGCACGGTCGCCGCGATGTCGGCCGGGCTGGATCCGGGCATCGAAACCGTCGTCTGCATTCCCTGCTTTCGCCGGCCGGCCTATCTGCAGCGGACGCTGGACTCGCTGGTGCAGCAGCGCACCTCTCGCCGCTTTGCCGTCGTCATGGTCGAGAACGATGCCGCGAAATGCGAGAGCGTGCCGGTCGCGTCGGATTTTCTGGCCACGGGCAGGCTGACCGGCGTCTGTGTGGTCGAACCGCGCCAGGGCAATTGCCAGGCGATCAACGCCGCCTTCGAGACCGCGCTGGCGCTGTTTCCGCGCGCCACCAGCTTCCTGATGATCGACGACGACGAGATCGCCACGCCCGACTGGTTCGACCGGATGGTTTCGGCCGCCGAGACGACCGGCGCCGATATCGTCGGCGGCCCGGTGCTGCCCGAATTCGATGATGCGAAGAAGCGCGTGCTGCGCGACCATCCGGCGTTTGCGCCGGCCTACGATGCTTCCGGTCCGGTTCCCGTCATCTATGGCTGCGGCAATTGCCTGATCCGCCGGACGGTATTCGTGCGGCTGGCCGATCCCGCCTTCGACCTGCGTTTCAATTTCCTCGGCGGCGGCGATACCGACTTTTTCTATCGCTGCCGACGGCTGGGTATGCGGTTTCACTGGGTCGCCGAAGCCGGCATCAGCGAGACCGTTCCGCAGGGCCGCACCGATCTGAAATGGCTTGCGATGCGCGGCCTGCGGATCGGCGCCATCAACTACCACGTCCAGCGCAAGGCGACGCCCACAGCCTGGCTTCAGGCCAGGCTGACGCTGAAGTTGCTCGCGGCCCTGCCGCTGTCGCTGGTCCATGCCGGACGTGCCGTCATGACCGGGCGTCAGCGGACCATCGCCATGCATCCGATCAACGTTGCCATAGGCAGCATCCTCGCCGCGTTCGGGATCGAACCGCAGCAGTACAAAGCATCGAACATCGCCTCGTGAGCCAGTTCGTCGCCGCATCCGAAGTCCGTGCCATCGCGGGAGGCGTTCAGCGCCAGCAGGTGATGGATATCGTACGCGGCGCGACGTTCATCGGAACGCTGCTGCTCGGCTGGATATCGCTGCATCCGTTCGTCAGCCTCGAAGACATGCAGATCGGCGATGTCGGCACCGGTAACGAAGCGATGACCTACGTGACATTCGGCTGTCTCAGCGTGTTGACGGTCGCGCTGGCGATGCGCGACGATGCCAGGGGCCTGGCGACGTTGCTGTCTCCCGCTTTCGTGCTGTTCGGCGGCTGGGTGCTGATGACCGCAGTGCTCTCGTTCGATCCGGCCACCTCGGTCAAGCGCCTCACCTTGACGCTGTTCGTCGCCGTGGTCACGGCGTCGCTGATGCTGCTGCCGAAATCGCAGCGGGAACTGGTGCGCTGGCTCACCATTGCCTCGCTCGCCTTGCTGGCGATCTGTTATCTCGGAATATTGCTGGCGCCGGATCTTTCGATACATCTCGCCACCGATGCTCAGGAGCCGGGGCTGGCCGGCAACTGGCGCGGCGCGTTCGGCCACAAGAACCAGGCCGCCGCGATCATGGTGATGGTGCTGTTTCTCGGCATTTATGCCGTTCGTTCCGGCCTCTGGATCAGCGGCGCGGGCATCATCGTACTGGCCTCGCTGTTTCTGTTGTATTCGGCGGGCAAGAGCTCCCTGACCCTGTGTTTTGCCGTGCTGTTGCTGACCTCGGCAACATCGGTGATACGCTCGTTCTGGCTTCGTAGCATCGTGCTGCTGACGCCGTTGCTGCTGCTGAACCTGCTCAGCGTCGGAACGGTGCTGTTCGAGGGCCTCTCCGCCATTTCTTCGATCTTGCCTTTCGACTCCACCTTCACCGGCCGTACCGACATCTGGGCGTTTGCGCTGCAGTCGCTCAAGGCCCGGCTGCTCACCGGCTACGGCTTTGCGTCCTTCTGGGGCAGCAGCGCGATCCAGAATCTGCCGGAGGGCAAGGAGTGGGCGGGCTTTGCGGCGCACAGTCACAATGGCTATCTCGATACCACGCTCGGCATGGGCATCCCCGGTCTGATCCTGCTCGTCGTCGTTCTGGTGATAGTGCCGTTGCGGAATTTCCAGAAGGCGTATGAGGGCGGCAATGACGGTCCGCTGGCGATGGCGCTGCTGCGGATCTGGCTGTTCGGGCTCTATCTGTCCGCGATGGAGAGCTTTTTCCTCGATCGCGCCGATCCGCTCTGGATCATGTTTCTGATGGCGGTCTTCGGCCTGCATTATCTCGCCCGGTTTCGGGCGGCAGCCTGACGCCTATAGCCGAGCGCGCACCGCTTCGGCGGCATCCTTCCACCAGCCGTCGAAATCGAACGGCGAATGAACCTGTGGTCGTTTGACGACGGCAGCGATCCGGTCCGCATAAGCCTCGTTGTCCGAACCGCGTTCGACGAGCGCGATGACACCGCGATCGATCAATTCCTCGAAGCGCGGATGGTGGTCGAATTCTTCCGGCAATGCGGGTCCGGTCACGATGACCGGACGGCCGGATTGCACGCAGGTCAGGATGCTGGAGCGCCGCGCCGTGATGCCCTCCTCCAGCGGATAGCAGAACGCGTCGATCTCGCTGAACAGGCCGAAGACCTCGCGGTTGGACGCGACGAAGCCCGACACGATCACGTCGTCGGCAAGGCCGAGTTCGGCGGCCCGGGCGCGAAACTCCTGCTCGACATTGTCGATGCCGCGGATGAAGGAGCCGACATAGACGACGAGCGGCTTCAGCCCGCGTGTCTTCAGGATGGCGGCGATGTCGAGCAGCGCGTTGGGCTGTTTGCCCGGGTAGATCGAGCCGAAATGGCCAATCACCAGGCGCCCCTCGGTACGCGCGCCGGCAAGACGGCCGCGCAATGTCGAGTCTGCGATGTCGGGCGGCGCGTCGATGTTCGGCGGCAGCGGCGCCAGCACGGATTTTGTCGCGGTCCAGCCGAGCAGGGGATCTTCCGCCAGCTCGCGCTGGACCAGCGGCGAGAACATCACGATGGTATCGGCCAGCAGCAGCGCCGGGATGTAGCTGATCCGGCGCAACCGGTGCAGGCCGGCCCATTCGTGCTGAACCAGGACGACCTTGCGCCGTCGCAGCCGCGCGATGGCGAGCGCCAGCAGCGGCGTGAACATCACGCGCTTCCAGGCCACGATCGGAAAATTGCAGACCACGGCTTGTGCCGAACCGACCGCTTGCCAGATCGCGGCGAGCGAGCCTTCCTCGCGCGTCAGGGTTAACGTCGTACAACGGCCGGGTTCGAGCTTCTCGACGGTTTCGGACAACAGCCGCGTAAACTGTCCGACGCCGCATTGCATCTGCGGTCCTGCGCCGAGAAACAGCGCCCGATATCGGGTTTCTGACGTCATCATTTCCTGGCGATGTTTTTCCGGGCCATCGGCGTTAGCCATACAGGCCAGACATTAGCTTCCGGTAAGCGGCGAGAGGCCTCCGGCGGCACTCTTCTTGCCAATCCGACGGTGAAGACCGTCCAGCCGTCTCACAACGGGACATCGGGCGATCCACGACAATGGGGCGACCGTCGATTTCGGGACAACCGGATCGGCCGAACGCCGGACCAACAGGTAGCTGGCAGGAGCGCGACGATGACGAACGAGATCTTCACCCGATGGGACGAGACGCATTCCGAACTCTGGAGCCACCAGCCGATCCGGCTTCAGCATGAGATGCACACGGCCGACGCGTTCTCGATGGATGATCTCGCCCGGCTGATCGAGGCCTTTCCGCGCCACCAGTATAGCCTGGTGAAGACAGGTGCCCTCGGTTCCAGCCGCGTCTGGCGCGAGGGCGAAATCGGCGATCTCAGCGGTCGCCAGGTCATCGAGGCGATCTCGCGTGGCGGTCTGTGGCTGAACATGCGTGATGTCGGCTCGGTCGACGGCCGGTATCGCCGGTTGATCGATCGGATGTTCGAGGAAGTCGCGCACAAGGTGCCCGGTTTCGTGATCCCGACCCACCAGGCAGGGATCCTGATCTCGTCGCCGGATGCGCAGGTCTATTATCACGCCGATCTGCCGGGACAGGGCCTGATCCAGATTGCCGGCCGCAAGCGGGTCTATGTCTATCCGAACACCGCGCCGTTCGTACGGCCCGAACACCTCGAGGACATCGCGCTGTTCGACGTCGAGGTCGATCTGCCCTACGCGCCCTGGTACGACGCGCACGCGCAGGTGTTCGATCTCGAACCGGGCCAGATGCTGAACTGGCCGCTGAACGCGCCGCACCGCGTCGAGAATCTCGGCACCGTCAATGTTTCGATGACCGTATCCTACGGCAATGACGAGATCCGCCGGGCGCAGATCGTGCACCTTGCCAACGGCATGCTGCGCCACCGTTTCGGCTACACGCCGAAGACCCGCAATCTGCACGGGCCGTCGTTCTACGCCAAGGGTTTCATGCAGAAGTACCTGCGCCGCGGCAAATGGCTGAAGCGCGAGCGTACCGCGCGCCGCCAGATCGACTTCCGCCTCGACGCGGCCGATCTCGGCAAGATCGTCGACCTGCCGATGGCAGCGTAGGTCGTAACGCCGATGACGGTGCTGGCCACCCATGTGGGACAGAGCGGCGCGCGGGTGAAATCCCGCGCGGACGGCTTCCACGTCGAATTGCTGAGCGACTGGAAACAGGCGGTGGCGCGCTGGTGCGACATCGATCCGCCGACACCGTTTCAGCAGCCGCAATGGTACGACGCGTGGTACGACGCCTTTGCCGGTGCCGACGGCGTCGAGCCGCTGATCGCCATGATCACCGATGCCGCGACCGGCGAGCAGGCGGCGCTGCTGCCGCTGGTTCGTCGCCGGCAGAACGGCCTCGCCATTGTCGAATTCGCCGATCTCGACCTTACCGACTACAACGCGCCGCTGTGGGGCGCGGCGGCGCCGCGCGATGCGGCTGCTGCGCGCCGGATGTGGCGCGATCTGAAATCGGCGCTGCGCCGAATGAATGGCGGCGCCGATCTCATTCGTCTTCGCAAGGTTCCGGCCATGATGGGTGACAAGCCCTATCCGCTGGCGTTGCTGGATGATGCCGGGCCGTGCTCGCTCAACGGCAACATCGTGACCGTCGGCGAGGACTACGACGCCTGGCGATTCACGCTCGAAAAGACCGTACGCAAGGAGCTGGAGCGGAGCTGGCGCGTGTTCACGCGGGAAGCTTCCGCGGGGTTTTCGATCGTTGCCGACAACGACGAGGCCTTGCGCATCCTCTCGACCACCGAGATTCAGCAGGGTACGCGGATGCGGAGCCTCGGCCTGAATTTCATTCTCAACAACGACACATGCGCCGCGTTCTATCGCAATCTGGTTCGAGACGGCGTTGGTAACGGCTATGCGCTGGTGTCCGCGCTCACCGTCGGCGACGAAGTGGTGGCGACGCTGCTCGGCATCCGCCAGGGCTCCCGCTACGTGATGATCCGCATCAGCAATGCCGGCGACAAGTGGTCGAACTGCTCGCCGGGACGTCTCGTCATCGAGCGCACCATGGCCGCATTGCACGCGGAGGGCATCCGCGAGTTCGATTTCTCGATCGGCAACTATGCCTACAAGCGCCGCTTCGGCGTCGTTCCTCAGCCGCTGGTCGATTTGAGCGCCGCCTTGAGCTGGCGCGGCTGGCCGTTGGCGCTACGCGACCGTGCCGCGCGCGAGCTGCGCAAGCATCCGGAAATCGAGGCCCGGCTCCGCCGCGCGCTCGGTAAGCCCCTGTCCAGCGAAGAGAATTGACGATCTTGTGGCCGCAAGGTCACGGTCGTGCAAATCGGTCACACGCGCCGGGATTCTGCCTGCGCTCGCCAGAGT
>JAQSDT010000038.1 GCA_029946075.1 bacterium
CGAAAATATTCCGCTTAACCCGTCGGGCAAATCAGTGATTTAACTCCGCCCGTCTCACCCGTTACGAGGGGCGGATCGCGATCGTCACGAACGCGCGGTGGGATGCGGTGGACGCGGAATGCGAAAGACGTACTCGCATGAGGCGTACGGCGAAGTCGTGTGGTCCTGGCGTCGCGGTGCTGGCGCTAAATTGTTCGGGAGAAATCCCGGGCGATGACGGAGGCAAAAGAGCCGTTCTCCGGGGAGAGCACGAAGTAAGCCGTAAAGCCACTGCGCAGGGAAGGCCGGATGTTCTCCGCTGAACCTGTATGCTCGTGTGCGCACTCTTTGTCTCCCATTTGCATGCGAGACCTCGGGGGCAGCGCGCACCCGGTCTTCCCTGCGCCCTCGGATTTCGCGAGGGCAAACGAAATGAAAAACCTCGGGCAAATCATGTCGCGAGAATGCGAAGTCGCATCCGTAGGATGGGTGGAGCGCAGCGATACCCATCATCTCACCATGGACACCGGCATTGATGGCTATCGCTCCGCTCCACCCATCCTACGAACTTCGATCCGCTCGCAATGACGCGGATAGGCTGCGGCGTATCGGCCCCGGCCTGCGCGACGGATCGCGGGGAATGACAATCAAGAGCCACTCCGCCCTCGCCCTACTCCGCCGCCTGCTCCAGCGGCGCGGTGCGCGGCAGGATGATCTGGATGCGCGTGCCGCCGCCCTGCTCGGAGTCGAGATCGAGCCGCCCGCCGAGGCGCGTCGTCACGATGCTGTAGACGATGTGCAGGCCAAGCCCGGTGCCGCCCTGGTCGCGCCGCGTGGTGAAGAACGGGTCGAAGGCGCGGCGGCGGACGTCCATGCTCATGCCGCAGCCATTGTCGGAAAACAGGATCTCGACATTGTCCTTGCCGGACTCGCGCACCTGGATGTCGACCGTGCCGGGCTTGCCGTCCGGAAACGCATGCGCCACCGCGTTGAGGAACAAATTGGTCAGCACCTGCCCGTACGGGCCGGGATAACTGTTCATCATCAGGTTGGGCTGGCACTCGACGTTGAGCGTCAGATTGTGCTTGCGCAGCCCCGGCCGCAGCGACATCACCACCTGTTCGGTGAGATCGCCGAGATCGAAGCTGCGCTGGTCGGAATAATTGCGATCGGCCGCGACCTGCTTGAAGGACTGGATCAGCTCGGCGGCGCGGTTGAGGTTGGCGACGAGCTGCGAGGACGCATCGCGGCTGGTCTCGAGAAAATCGTTCAGGCTCGACCGCCGCAACTCGCCGCGGGCGACCTCGGCCGTGAAGTTCGCCGTCTTGCGTTCGAGCGCGGAGGCCACCGTCAGGCTGATGCCGACGGGATTGTTGACCTCGTGGGCGACGCCGGCCACCAGACGCCCGAGCGCGGCGAGCTTTTCGGCCTCGATCAGCGAGTTCTGGGTTTCCCTGAGGTTGCGCAGCGCGCTTTCCGCGGCATCCTTGGCCTTGCGCATTTCGAATTCGACCGTCTTGCGCTCTCCGATGTCGAGCGCAACGGTGACGATGTTTTCGATCTCGCCGTTCGCGTCCAGCAGCGGCAGCTTGTTGACCAGCCATTGCCGCATGTTGCCGGAGGAATCCTTGTACTCCTCCTCGTAGAAGCCGAGTTCCCTGCCCGCCGCCAGCACGCGCTTGTCGTTCTCGTCGGTCTTGGCCGCGCCGTAGCGCGACATCAGTTCGGACGTGGTGCGGCCGATCGCGTCCGAAGGCTCGACGTTGAAAATGCCGGCCATGTAGCGGTTCATCAGGACGTATTTGAGATCCTTGTCCTTGACGTTGATCACCGCCGGCACGGTATCGATCACCATCTGCAGCAACCGGCGGCCCTCGGCGATCGCGTCCTCGGCGCGCTTCTGGTCGGTGATGTCGCGGACCGTTCCCTCGTAGCGCACGATCTCGCCGGCCTCGTTGCGCACGGCGCTGGCGCTGTCGGACAGCCAGAGCACGGCACCGCTGCGGGCGCGCACCTGGTATTCGAACTCGCGGATCATGCCGTCGCGGTGCATCCGCCGCTCGTATTCCGCCCGCGCGCCGGGATCGACATAGACCGCATTGGTGACGTCACGGACGCCGCCGATCAGATCCTGCGGGGTCGCGTAGCCCATCATCCGCGCCAGCGCCGGGTTGGCATTGAGCAGCGCGCCGCCGGGCGTCGTCACGTAAATGCCGTCGACGGAGGCTTCGAACAGCTTGCGATAGCTTTCCTCGGCGAGGCGCTGCTCGGCGAGCGCCCGCACCGCCGCCTCGCGCGCGGCATCGGCATCGACCAGCGTCTGCCGGAACACTTCGGAGGCGCGGGCGATGTCGCCGATCTCGTTGTCGACGTCGGTCGCCGGAATCAGCTTGCTCTTGTCGCCGCCGGCCACCGCGCGGATCGAACTGGCGATCAAGGCGAGCGGACGCACGGTGCGGCGCACGACCAGCAGCGCGGCGAACAGGCCGATCAGCACGCCGGCGGTGCCGAGCACGATGCTCTGCCACTTCGCCTCCGCCAGCGTCCTGGCAAAATCGCGCGAGAGCACGTGGCCGCGCCGCGCGCTGACCTCGCGCAGCAACTCGGTCACCCGCTGGATCAGGCGGCCCTCGGTGCCCAGCACTTCCTTGTCGATGTCGGAGATCTGCCGTTCGCGGACGGAGATGCCGATGATCGCTTCGGCGTAGCCGTCGACCGCCGCGCGCAGCTTCGGCTCGGTGATGGTCATCGACCGCATGCCCTGCGCCGCCTGTTCGGCGGCCGACGGGTTGTGCGCCAGCAGCGCCGAGGCGATCCGGCTCTGCGCCTGGAACAGCGTCGCCGCGACGACGGGATCGGGCGTTTCGGCAATCGCGTCGTCGAACTTCTCGCGCAGCGGCGGCAAGGCGACGATCATTTCGGCGCGGCGGTTGATCAGCGCGGAAATCCGCTCGATGCCGATGCGATAGGTCGACAGGCGCTCGGTGACACCGTCGATCATGTCCTGCTGCTCGGGCGCGAGTTCGAGCCGGGTCTTCTTCAGGACCTCGCTCAGCGCGGTCGCCGCCGCGCCGACCTGGACCGACTGGCTGCCGGGGTCGGTGACGAAATCCCGCGCCGCCAGCCGCAGCTCGTTCATGCGGCGGTCGATGTCCTCGGCGAGATCGCCGACGCTCTGCAGCCGCTGCAGCTCGGCAAAGGTCGAATCGATATGGCGGATGGCGATGACGCTGGCGGTGGAGGTGATGATGATCACCGCCAGCACCAGCATGAAACTGCCGAAGGTGAGCTGGCCGATGGAGAGCGAGAATGATCGCGTCGGGGGTGAGTTCGGCGGCGATTCAGGGGTCATGCTGTCGAGGCCGGGCTCCAATCGGTCGTAATATACGATGTATTTCGGGTCGCGGGGAACATGCTCATAGCGATCAGGAGGCCGGTCCGCTGGCCCGGCGCTGCGGTCCCAAGCATCGCCGGCTGGACCTTACCATTTTTTGACCCGGATTGCTCCGGTTAGTTGCGCCTTTTCGCTGCCAGCTCAAGCGCCGGTCTGCTGTACGGACTTCAAAAAGTCGGACGGCATCATCCCGAACATGTCGCGGAAGGCGCTGGAAAAATGTGACGAACTGGCGAAACCGGCGGCATGGGCGGCCTCGGTCAGCGACGCGCCCTGGCCGCTGGCGCGAACGGCGGCGCCCATCCGATTCCAGATCCGGTAGCGGCGCAGCGGCACGGATGTTTCGGCCTTGAACAGATGCAAAAAGCGCGACGGCGACAGGCCGGCCCGCGCCGCCAGCGTCGTCAGCCGGTGGGCGCGGTGCGGCTCGTCCCGCATCTGCCGGAGCGCGGCCAGGATGCGCGGATTGGCCTTGCCCCGCACGCCTACCCCCAGCAACGCGCGGAGCGACGTACGGCCCTCCTGCGCGGCGACACGGCCTTCCGCGAGACCCGTCATGAGTTCGATCAATTCGGCCTCCTGCTGCAGGCCGAACGCCGCCCGCGGGGTCGCCTCCGCCATCCGCGCGCCGAGCGCCCGCAAATCGTGCCCGAACGGATCGACATAAAGGAACGCCATCCGCCCCTGCTCGATGCGCAGGTGATGCAGGCTGTTGGGCAGGATCAGCACGCTGCGGACCGTGCGATAGGCGGTGGCGGCATCCTCGGGGTCATCGGCGACTTGCAGCGGCCCGTCGAGCCCGAGCGCCAGCACGCCCGTGGCATTGCGGTGCGGGGTCAGGCCGAAGGCCGGGCCGAGATACAGCACCCGCGCGCCCCACCCGATCAGTTTTGCCGCCTGTGCGCCCATAGCCAGTTTCTGAAAGCCCGATCAATTAGCACGATCTAGCGTGGGTCATCCCAAGACAGGAGATCACATGACGATGGCCAATACCCGGTCCGAGACCGCGAACCAAGCTGCGATTGAACCCGTTCGCGCGGCCGTGGACCGCTATGCGAAGGCCTGGCTCGCCGGCGACCGCGCCGCGCTGGCCGCCTGCTACCACGACGAATTCACGCTGCACTATTTCGGCAGCAACCCGCTCGCCGGCGTTCACCGCGGCAAGGCTGCCGCGCTCGGCGTGCTGCTCGAGGTCACCCGCCGCACCAACAGGCAATTGCTGTCCATCGTCGACACCATGGCAGGACCGGCGCGCGGCGCGGTCCTGGTCCGCGAACGCTTCGAGCGTGACGGCAGAAGCGTCGAGATCGAGCGCTTGCTGGTCTACGCCGTGCGCGACGGATTGCTGGCGGAGTGCTGGGTCTACGATCAGGACCAGGCGCTGGTCGACACGTTCCTGCGCTGAACTACGCGGCGGCTGGCCGCGCCTTTTCCGGGATCGTCATCGCCGCGACGCCGATGACGACGCAGGCGAGCCCGATCCAGACCGTCGAGCTGAGTTGCTCGCCGAGGAAGATCACGCCCAGTGCAACGCCGATCGGGACGCGCAGATAGGCCTGCGCCGTGGCGCCGACCGATCCGAGCGTCTGGATCAGGCGGAAGTAGATCACGAAGGCGAGCGCGGTGGAGAACACCGCAATCGCAAGCAGTGCCAGCAGCGAATCCGCCGACGGCGCCAGCGTCCACGGGCGATCGACGACGAGACTGAGCGGGATCAGGATCGCCGCGCCGCAGAGCAGCGAGCCTGCCGCCGGCGCCATCGGATCGAGCTTGCCGAAATTGCGGCCGAAGATCGCGGCACCCGCATAGCAGATCGCGGCGGCGACGCAGACGAGTTGCGCGAACAGTTGCTGACCGAGGCCAGCCAGCGCCTGCACGCCGACGATCAGGCAGATGCCGGCCATCCCGGCGATGACGCCGATCAGCTTTCGCGACGTGACGGCTTCATGGCGGGTGACGGCGAAGGTCAGGAAGAACGTGAAGATCGGCGCGGTCGAATTGAGGATGGTGGCGACGCCGGCGTCCAGCGACTGCGCGCCCCACGCCACCATCGTCCAGGGAATGACGCTGTTCAGACAGGCCTGGAACAGGAAGCGGCGCCAGTTTTCGCGATCCGTAGGCATCTTCACGCCGCGCCAGTGCATGATCGCGACCAGCAGCAGGCCGGCAATCAACGTGCGACCGGCGATCAGCGTGACCGGCGGGATCGTGGTCACGGCGATCTTGAGAAACGTGTAGGACGCGCCCCACGCCGTCGCGAGCAGGAGCAGCAGCCCCAGTTCGCTCGCGATGGCCCGATGTTGCGGCTGGCTGTCGTCCATGTCGTTGATTCCGGTCCTGATCGATGTCGAGACCGGACACTACAGGCCGAAGGCCTTGCAATACTTCGTCATGAGACGAAGTGTGTTCGCTGGATCAACCGACCGAGCCGACCTCGAACACGTCGCCGTCGTAACCCGCTTCGATCGGGATCCGGAGCTGACGGCCGCCATTGTTCTTGGTCATGACCGGCGTCACCGTGACGACGGATTTGCCACGGGAGTCGTCGAGCGCCGACTTCACGCTGACCTGCTTGCCGAGCTTGATCAGGTTGCGCGTGGTCGGGAATGGCAGCTTGAAGCGGCCGGTTTCGCCACCTTCCAGCGCCTCGCGCGGCGACACCCAGATCGAGTCGGTGGATTCCTTGCCGTCATGGGCGCCGACCTGTTCGGGCGGGGCCGCAGCGAGGAAGAACCAGGTATCGAAACGCTTGGGCATGCCCTCCGGCGTGATCCAGTGCGCATAGGGCACGAGTTCGTCGAGCGCCAGCACCATGCCGTTATCGGTCAGCACCTTCAGGAAAGTGATCTTGCTGTCGCAGAGGTCGGCGCGATGTGCCGCCTCGATCTCGCTCGCGCGTTTGGCATCGACCAGCGCCTTCGATCCCTTCGGACGCGCCAGCAGGATGCCGCTCTCCTCGAAGGTCTCGCGGATTGCGGCAATGCGGAAGCTCAGCGTGGCCTCATCCAGCCCCTCGCCGCCCGAATAAAGTTCGGGAGTGGCGATGATTTCCTTGTCGCCCTTGTCGACGCTGCCGCCGGGAAACACCAGCGCGCCGGAATTGAAGTCGATCTCGTAATGGCGAACCATCATGAAGACCTCGACTTCCTTCTGCGCAGGGCTGTCGCGCAGCAGCAGGATGGTGGACGCAGGACGCGGGGCGACGATCTCGGCCATGTGACTAACCCGCTGCGCTGGATTGCGGTTGCAGATTGGCGCGGCGGTCGACGCGCGCGACGCGCGACAGAAGGTAATCGACCTCGGCCTTGGCGGTCGCCGTGATGGTCGCGCCGGGCTTGCGCTGCGAACTCGACGAGATGATGCCGCGCTTCTGCAGCACGTATTTGCGCACCGACAGGCCCGCGCCGGGCTGCTGCTCGTAGCGGATCAGCGGCAGATGGGCATCGAACAGGTCGTGCGCGGCGTCGCGCTTGCCGGCTTTGGACAGCTTGACGACGTCGATCAGGAGTTCCGGGAACGCATAGCCGGTCATCGCGCCGTCGGCGCCGCGCTCCATTTCGAAATCGAGGAACAGGCCACCATTGCCGACCAGGATCGACATCGGCTTCAACGAGCCGTCCTTCTGGAAATTGCGCAGCGTGGTGATCTTTTCGAGGCCCGGCCAGTCCTCGTGCTTGAGCATCACGCAGGAGGGCGAGTCCATCACGATCTTGCGGATCACGGCGGGCGTGAACTGCACGGTGAGCGTCAGCGGGTAATCCTGCAGCACCCAGGGAATGTCGTCGCCGATCGCTTCCTGCGCCTGCTTGTAATAGCCGGTGATCTGGTCGTCGGTGCGCAGGTGCGGCGGCGGCGCGATCATGACGCCGGCGGCGCCGGCATCCATCGAGGCCTTGGCGAGCGAACGCATGGTGGCAAATCCCGGCGCCGAGACGCCGACGATGATCTGCATGTTCCTGGCGCGCTTGACGAAGCGAATGGCCACCTGCTCGGCCTCGACCGCATCGAGCTTCGGCGCCTCGCCGAGGATGCCGAGCACGGTGACCCCGTCGCAGCCGACCTCGGCGTAGAAATCCGTCAGACGATCGATGGATTTCTCGTCGATCCGGCCATCGTCATGGAACGGCGTCGGGGCGATCGCGAAGGTGCCCGCGGCCTGGGCGGTGAGCTTTGTCATGGGAGCGTCCTATCCTATTTCGTCATTCCGGGGCGCGAAGCGAACCTCAGATGTGCAATTGCACATCGGGGAATCTCGAGGTTCCGGGTTCGATGCTATGCATCGCCCCGGAACGACATTTACTTGAATCGCCGCGCCGACTTCTTGATTTCCTCGTCGGAGAAGAAAATTTCCTTGGCGTGGGTCACGATATCCTCGGCCTTCCACCCCGTAAACGGCGGGGTCCAGCCCTCCATCTCCATCATCCGCATTTCGCGGACCCCGCGGGGGCCCGAAACGCCCAGCGTCTTGCCGGTCTGGTCGCCCGACAAATCGCTGACCATGTATAGCACGGCCGGCGCGATGCCGTCCGGCCCCAGCGCCGCCTTAGGATTCTCGATATAGCGCGGCAAATCGGCGGTCATGCGGGTCAGCGCGCCCGGAGCCAGCGTCCAGATCCGAATGTTGTACTTGCGGCCCTCGATCGCCAGCACGTTCGACAGTCCCCAGATACCGCCCTTGGCGGCGCCGTAATTGGTTTGGCCGAAATTGCCGATCAGCCCGGAGGTCGAGGACGTGTTGACGATGACGCCGCCGCCGTTCTCGCGCATCCATTTGAACACCGGCTGGGTGCAGCAGAAGGTTCCCTTGAGATGCACCCTCAACACGCGGTCCCAATTGGCTTCCTTGGCCTTGGCGAAGGTCTCGTCGAGCAGGATGCCTGCATTGTTCACCAGGATATCGGCGCGGCCGAAATTCTTGATGGCGTCGTCGAACACCGACTGACCGCCCGCGATGGTCGAGATATCGGCGGCATTGGCCACGGCCCGGCCGCCCTCGGCCTTGATCGCGTCGACCACCTGCTGCGCCATGCCCTTGTCGGAACCGGAGCCGTCACGCGGACCGCCGAGGTCGTTGACCACGACCGCGGCGCCCTCGCGCGCAAACAGTTTCGCGTAGGCTTCACCGAGCCCGCCGCCGGCGCCGGTGATGATGGCAACCTTGCCGTCGAGTAATC
>JAQSDT010000039.1 GCA_029946075.1 bacterium
GAGGATGCGTCGCCCTTGTTGAAGGCTGTCCAGATGGCAGTCCGGGCAGCAGGGTCGGCGTCCTGGTGCTCGGCGCAATCGATCCGGAGGTCCCGGGTGCCGAAGGCCGCGTTCACAAGGGCGCAGTGGTGGGGCGCATCGCTTGCGGCGTGCGCGAATGGCCGAAAATGCGCGCAGGTCACGCAAAGCCGCTGCACCGGGATCGCACCGCTCACCTGCAGCGCGCGCACGACCATGACGATGTGCAGGAAGAAATCGGCCTGCTCGGCGGCCGGCATTGCCGCGACCACGGCGCGCAGCCGCGAAGGTTGCCGCGTCAGCCGCTGCACCATGGCCTTGCCTTCGCCGCTCAGTTCAAGCGCCCGTGCCCGCGCATCGCTGGCGTCCTTGCGCCGGATCACCAGTTTCTTGCGCACGAGGGCCTCGACCGAAGCGGACGCGGACGGAAGCGAGACGGCAAGATGCCCGGCGACCTGTTGCAGGCGCGCCGGCGCGCGGCGCTTCAGGTAGATCAGGATGCCGGCCTGGGTGGGCGTCAGCTCCGTCGCCTCGGCGGCGGCCCAGTCGTCGGCACGGGCCGTCGCGCCGAGCCGGTCGAGGCCGTCGAGGATGTTGGAGACGAGGTTCTGCTTTTCCATGCGTTATTTACTTAGGAGTACTAAGTAACGTCAAGGGCCGGGGCAGATGCTGCGTCCCGCGGGCCTGCGTGTTACGGTTGTCGATCATTTCCGGAGCCAGTCTGATGTCCGTCGCGACCGCACCAAACTCATCCGCCACGCCGTCCGCCAGTGAGACCGATCCGGAGGCGCTGGGCTGGATGCAGGGCTTTCCGCCGCCGCGTGACAAGACCATCACCTTCCAGGACGGCTCGTTCCGCAGTTTTCCCGAACTGCGCTGGGCGTGGAGCAACATTCGCCAGCTGGTGCCGACGGTGAATGTCTGGCGCGGGACGGGGCCGGCGTCGGTGCTGCCGCGCGCGGAGCAGGATATCGGCGGCTCGGCTTCGGTGACGATGGACGGACGTCCGATGACGTTCGAGCGCATGTTAGGGGAAACCTATGCCGACGGGATCGCGGTACTGCATCGGGGCAGGCTGATCTACGAGCGCTATTTCGGCGCGCTGCAGTCGCACAAGCCGCATATCGGGATGTCCGTGACGAAATCGTTCACCGGCACGCTCGCCGGCATTTTGGTTGCGGAAGGCAAGATCGATCCGCAGGCGCCCATCACCGATTACATCCCCGAGCTGAAGGCGAGCGCGTTCGGCGACGCACGCGTGCACGAGGCGATGGATATGACCACCGGCCTGCAATACACCGAGGTCTACACCGACAGGAATTCCGACGTGTGGGGGCTGCGGCGCGCCAACGGCATGGCGCCGATCCCGCCAGACTATGAAGGCGCGACCAACATCTTCGATTTCCTGCGCGGCCAGAAGAAACATGGCGAGCATGGCAAGGCGTTCGCCTACAAGACCGTCAATTCCGACGTGCTGGCCTTCATCTGCCGCCGCGCCGGCGGCATGGCGCTGGCGGAGTTGCTCTCACAGCGAATCTGGGCGCCGATGGGCGCGGAAGAGGACGCGCATTATCACGTCGACCGCATCGGTATCGAGAGCGGCGGCGGAGGGTTGTCGACGACGCTGCGCGATCTCGCGCGCTTCGGCGAAACGATCCGCAATCACGGTCGCTTCAACGGCCGCCAGATCGTGCCGTCCTCCGTCGTCGAAGACATCGCCCGCGGCGGCGATCCCGCCAGGTTCAAGCCGGCCGGCTACGTCACCTTGCCCGGCGCGTCCTATCGCAATCAATGGTGGGTGACGCACAACGCCCACGGCGCCTTCATGGCGCGCGGCGTGTACGGGCAGGGCATCTACATCGATCCCAAGGCCGAGATGGTGATCGCGCGCTACGCCTCGCACCCGATGGCCGGGAACGCAGCGAACGATCCCGTGACGCTGCCGGCGTATATGGCGCTGGCAAAGGATTTGATGGCCGGCGGGTGAGGTCGTGCCAAGCGCTCCATGTTAGTCCCGTCATCCCAGCGACAAAGGCGAAGCCTTTGCGCGGGGGGTGACGGATCACTGAACGCGAGACTTACCCCCGCACCGCGGCCTCGATCTTCGCCACGTCGATCTTCCCCATCGGCATCATCGCATCGAACGCGCGCTTGGCGACGTCGCCGCCCTTGGCCATCGCCTCCGTCAGCACGCGCGGCGTGATCTGCCAGGACATGCCCCATTTGTCCTTGCACCAGCCGCAGGCGCTGGCGGTGCCGCCATTGCCGACGATCGCGTTCCAGTAACGGTCGGTCTCGGCCTGGTCGTCGGTGGCGATCTGGAACGAGAAGGCTTCGCTGTGCTTGAAGATGTCGCCGCCGTTGAGGCCGATGCAGGGAATGCCGCACACGGTGAACAGCACCGTCAGCACCTGGCCCTTCTTGCCGCCCGGAAAATCCGACGGCGCCTTGTGGACGGCGTCGACGCGGCTGTCGGGAAAGGTCGTTGCGTAAAAATTCGCCGCTTCCTCGGCGTCGTGATTGTACCACAGGCACAGCGTGTTCTTGCTCATCGGGAATCTCCGTGAATTGGCCGCTTGCGGCGGGGTTCGGACACAGGACGTTCGAGCCGGCCGCGTTCCGACACCTCAGTTGAATTTTTTCAAAGGGCCTGAGATCAACGGGTTACGCTCGTTCCGGCCTGGGCCCGCGACAGCTTCTCGAACCCCTTGACCAGCCGCTCGCGCTTCAGCCGCGATAGCCGACGGATCCAGAACATCCCGTCGAGCTGGTCGATCTCGTGCTGATGGCACACCGCGCGCAGCCCGTCCGATTCTTCCGTGTGCGCATGGCCGTCGAGATCCCGATAGCCGATCGCAACGCGCGCGTGGCGGCTGACCTCGTCGTTGACGCCGGGCATCGAGACGCTGCCTTCGCGGTGAAAAATCATCTCGGGCGAGGCCCAGATGAGTTCCGGGTTCACATAGGTTCGCGGCCCTTCGGCGGCGTCGAGTTCCAGCACCACGACGCGCAAGGACACGCCGATATGCGGCGCGGTGATGCCGATCCCGGGCGCGGCGCGCATCGTATCCAGCAGGTCCGCGGCGAGGGCGCGCAGGGCATCGTCGAAGGCGGTCACGGGCTGCGCGGGGCGCGCGAGCCCTGGATCGGGGTAGCGGACGATGGGGCGGATGGTCATGATAACCCAGGCTCATAAGCCAGTGTGGGGCGCCAGGGGAAAAAAATTTCGAAATGTGCTCGCCGAATTGTAGCTTGCGGCCGACCCCGTTCGTCTTGCATCCAGAGAGTAAGGCTGGAGACCGGAAAAATGGAAGATTCCAGATATCGCTGGGTGATCGTCGCGGCCGGCGGCCTGCTGGGCTGCGTCGCGATCGGCGGCATGTTCTCGCTGCCGGTGTTTTTGCAGCCGATCGCGAAGGAAACCGGCTGGTCGGTGACCGGCATTTCCAGCGCCATGACGATCGGCTTCCTGGCCATGGCATGTACCAGCATGCTCTGGGGCAATTTGTCGGACAGGTTCGGGCCGCTGCCGGTGGTGCTGACCGGCTCGATCGTGCTGTCGGCAAGCCTCGCGCTCGCCAGCCTCGCGCCGTCGCTGATCGCGTTCCAGTTCATGTTCGGGCTGATGGTCGGCGGCTCGATTTCGGCGATCTTCGCGCCGATGATGGCCTGCGTCACCGGCTGGTTCGATACCCATCGCAGCCTTGCGGTGTCGCTGGTGTCGGCCGGCATGGGCATGGCGCCGATGACGATGTCGCCATTCGCGGCGTGGCTGATCTCAAACCACGACTGGCGCACCTCAATGCAGATCGTGGCGCTGGTCGTCGCCGCCATCATGATCCCGGCCGCGCTGTTCGTGCGCCGCCCGCCGGCGCTGGCGGCTGCGCCGGTGGCGGCGTCCGGCGATGCGGGGCAGGAGGGGATGTCGCTGGGGCAGGTGGTGCGCTCGCCGCAATTCGTCATCCTGCTCGCGACCAACTTCTTCTGCTGCGCCACCCATTCCGGGCCGATCATCCACACCGTCAGCTATGCCATCAGCTGCGGCATTCCGCTGATCGCGGCCGTCACCATCTACAGCGTCGAGGGTCTCGCCGGCCTCGGCGGCCGCATCGCCTTCGGCCTGCTCGGCGATCGCTTCGGCGCCAAGCGCATCCTGGTGTTCGGGCTGCTCGCGCAGGCGTTCGGCGCGCTGAGTTACGCCTTCGTCCACGAACTCGCCTCGTTTTACACCGTCGCCGCCATCTTCGGTTTCATCTATGCCGGCACCATGCCGCTCTATGCGGTGCTGGTGCGCGAAAACTTTCCGCTGCGGATGCTCGGCACCGTGATCGGCGGCACCGCGATGGCCGGCAGCCTCGGCATGGCGACCGGCCCGCTGGCCGGCGGCCTCATCTACGACACGTTCGCAAGTTATGCTTGGCTCTATATCGGTTCGTGGATCATGGGCCTCGGCGCATTCTTTATCATTATGTTGTTCAAGCCGGTGCCGGCCCAGCCGCCTGTGGCACTGCAGGGGGTAGCCGCACGATGACCATCACCATCACGGCCTTCGAGCGGTCGCCCGATGGCGGCAAGGGGCTGGCGCGCGATACCCGCGTGCGCTGGGCGCTGGAGGAAGTCGGCCAGCCCTACGAGGTTCGCCTGGTCTCGTTTGCCGCGATGAAGCAGCCCGCGCATCTGGCGCTTCATCCCTTCGGTCAGATCCCGACCTTTGAGGAAGACGATCTTTCCCTGTTCGAGACAGGGGCGATCGTCTTCCACATCGCCCAGCGCCATGCGGGCCTGTTGCCAGATGATGCCAACGGACGGGCGCGCGCGATCACCTGGATGTTCGCCGCGCTCAACACAGTGGAGCCGGCGGTCTTCGAACTCGTCACCGTCAGGATCATCGAAGGCGACAAGCCCTGGAGTAAGGAGCGCCTGCCGCTGGTCGAGGCCCGCATCCACGAGCGGTTGAAGCAACTTTCCGCGCGCCTCGGCGATGCCGACTGGCTCGATGGCGCCTTCAGCGCGGGCGATTTGATGATGGTATCGGTGCTGCTGCGGCTGAAACCATCAGGCCTTCTCGCCGGATATCCCAACCTTGCGGCCTATGTCGCGCGCGGCGAGGCGCGGCCTGCCTATCAGCGGGCCTTTGCCGCGCAGCTCGCCGTCAACACCGGCAAGTCCGCGGCCGGCTGATCGCTACCGGCGGCATCACGCAATCGTTAAACCGAACGGTTGACTATTAGCGCTGCGGCTCTATATTAAACCATATGGTTGAACAATCGCATCTCGACGCCGTCTTTCACGCGCTGGCGGATCCCACCCGCCGCGCCATGCTCGGGCAATTGGCGGAGCGCGAACTCACGATCGGGGAACTCGCAATCCCCTTCAGCATGAGCTTCGCCGGCGCCTCCAAGCACGTGCGCGTGCTGGAAGACGCCGGCCTCGTGGAGCGCACAGTGCTCGGCCGCACCCATAGGTGCCGCCTCGAGGCGGCGCGGCTCGCCGAGGCCAATGCGTGGCTGAAACATTACGAGCGGTTCTGGAGCGTCCGGCTCGATGCCCTCGAGGCGTTGCTGCTGGAAGAGGACAGGGTCGCTGCGACGGCAAAAGCCAAGGCAAAACCGCGATCGCGGTCGAAGAAGGGACGATAGAGATGAACGTGCGTACAAAACCTCAGCCGCCCGACGATCACGCGCCCGACCGCTACGGCGAACTGACCGAACCTGCGACGCTGCGGATTCAGCGGCTGCTGCCGGGACCGGTCGAGCGCATCTGGGCGTACCTCACCGACAGCGAGTTGCGCCGAAAATGGCTCGCCGCCGGCAGCATGGATATGGCGGTCGGCGCGCCGTTCGAACTGGTCTGGCGCAACGACGAACTCTGCGATTCCGCGTGCGCGCGGCCGGAGGGCTTCCCGGAAGAGCAGCGCATGCAGAGCCGGATCACCGAGCTCGATCCGCCGCGCAAGCTTTCGATCGCCTGGAACGGCACCGGCGACGTCACCTTCGAGCTCGCGCCGAAAGGCAAGGGCGTGCTGCTCACCATCACCCACCGCCGCTTCCCCGATCGCAGCACGCTGCTCAAGCACATGGCCGGATGGCACGCGCATCTCGATGCGATGACCGCGCGCGTCAATGACGAGGCGCCGGCACCGTTCTGGGACGGCTGGAACGGCCTGATGAAAGTCTACGACCGGCGGCTGCCGGAATAGCGACCATTGCAATCCAACAACAGCAACAAACAGGAGGTTAGTCTTGCAGATCCACACCGCATCGGCGCAGGAATGGGAAGCCGCGCGCCAGAACTTGCTCGTCAAGGAAAAGGAACTGACCCGCGCCCGCGATGCGCTTGCCGCCGAGCGCCGACGGATGCCGTGGCTGCCGGTCGAGAAGAGCTACAGCTTCGACACGCCGAACGGCAAGGCTGGCCTCGCCGACCTCTTCGACGGTCGTCGCCAGTTGATCGTCTACCGCGCGTTCTTCGAGCCGGGCGTGCACGGCTGGCCCGAACAGGCCTGCCGCGGCTGCTCGATGGTGGCCGATCAGGTCGCGCACGTCGCGCATCTGAACGCGCGCGACACCACGCTGGTATTCGCCTCGCGCGCGCCGCAAAGCGACATCGCGCGGCTGAAGGCGCGGATGGAATGGGACTTTCCCTGGGTGACCGTGACCGACAGCTTCGATGCTGATTTCGACGTCGACGAATGGCACGGCACCAACGTGTTCATCCGCGACGGCGGCAAGATCTACCGCACCTATTTCGTCAAGAGCCGCGGCGACGAACAGATGGGCGGCACCTGGAATTACCTCGATATCACGCCGCTCGGACGCCAGGAGGTATGGGAGGATTCGCCCGAAGGCTATCCGCAGACGCCGACCTATAAATGGTGGAACTGGCACGACAGCTACGTTGCGGGCGCAGCCCCCGACAAGCGCTGGGTCGAGATATCGGACGCCGGCGAGGCCGCGTTCAGGAAAGAGAGCGCGCAGTCGTGAGCGATACCGGCGCCCGCGCCGCGATCCGGTCGGCGAAAGGGCTGCATCTGGCCGCCGCGCCGACCTTCGCGGCGATGGCGCTGCTGACGGCCATGATGGGCGACGCATCGCCGCTGTGCGGGGCTGCGTCGCCGCTCGGCGGAATGGCGCCGATGTATCTGTTGATGAGCGCCTTCCATCTGCCGCCCTGGATCGGACTGATCGCGGGCCGGAGAAGCGCATAGCTGGACTTCGTGCAGCGACTTGACGCCGCCGCCGCAAGCGACGATTGAGAAAGGAGACAAAAACTCACGCCAACGACAAGAGGAAACCCGATGGCACGCGTGCGCTGTATCACCGAAATGGGCATGGGCGTCGACGTTCACGGCCGCGACGGCACCAAGGCCGCCAAACGCGCCGTCTCCGACGCCATCCGCCATTCCAGCCTCGGTTTCTTCCGGATGCTCGGCAAGACCGCCAACGACATGTTCGTGGAAGTCACCGTTGCGGTGCCCGATCCCGGCACGGTCGATACCGCGGCCGTCGCCAGGGAATTGCCCTATGGCACGGTCAACGTGACGGCGGTGAAAGGCGGGCTGGAAGTGCCGGCCGAGAGCGGCAGCGATTCCATCATCATCGCCAACGCCGCGGTGATCGTCAGCTTCGACGACGGCAAGTGAGCACCCGATGACCCAGGACAGCAGCACCTATTGGAAACGCGCGCGTGTCGAACTGCGTGCCGCCGGCTTCGATCCGGACCGCGCCTCCGCCACCAGCGCGGTGGTGACGATCGCCAGCGCCTACACCAATGCGCATCGTTGCAACAACCGCGTGCGCACCATCACCGATCTGCTCGTCGAATTGCTGGCCGAGCGCGGCGGGCAGGGGCTGATCGTCGGCGCGCCCGCAGTATCGGATGCGCTGACGCAGGGAACGCCCACGGCCGGCTACAGCCTCGCCTCGCGTGACACCGTCGCCGACTGCTTCGAAATCGGCCATTACGCCCATCACGGCGATGCCATGATCGTGATCTCCGGCTGCGACAAGACCGGCGCCGCCGCATTGATGCCGCTGGCGCGAACCAATGCGTTCGGCCTCGTGCTCTATCCCGGCACCAGCACGCCCGGCCGCGTCTCGTTCGGCGCGTGGGCAGCCAAAGGCAACAACATCACCATTCTCGATTACGCCGAGGCGCGGGCCGCCAACGAGTCCGGACGCCTGTCCGGCGAGGAATTGCTGGAAGTCGAGCGCAACGTGATGCCGGGCAGCGGCACCTGCGGTGCGATGTTCACGGCCAACACCATGAGCACGATCGCCGAGGCGATGGGCATGATGCTGCCGCGCGGCGCTTCGCATCCCGCCGACTATGATGCCGGCAGCGACATCCACGCCGACGTCCGCGCCCAGGCGCGCGCCTCGGTCGACGCGCTCTATCGGCTGATCGAAGCCGGCCTGCGGCCGCGCGACATCATGACCGAACGCGCCTTCGAGAACGCAATCGCCACGGTCTATGCCATGGGCGGTTCCACCAACATGTACCTGCACCTGCTCGCCATCGCGCGCGAG
>JAQSDT010000040.1 GCA_029946075.1 bacterium
TTTGCAGATTGGTGGCGCGCGCCCAGATTTCGAACACGACAAGCAGCGTCAGCGGCAGCACCAGGGCCTTTGCGGAATCAGAGTTCAATGTTCGCTTGCCTTGATGAAGTCGAACAATTGCCGCCGAAGCCGCAGGAATTCCGGGTGCTCGCGGGTCGACAACTGATCGCGCGGACGCGGCAGGTTGACGGCAAGCTCGATGCCGATCCGTCCGGGGTGCGGCAGCAGGCCGATGACGCGGTCGCCGAGGTAAATGGCCTCGTCCAGATCGTGCGTCACGAAGATTACGGTAGCGCCGCTGGCCGCTACCAGCGACAGCACTTCATCCTGCAGGCCCTGCCGCGTCATCGCGTCGAGCGCGCCGAACGGCTCATCCATCAAAAGCGTTTTCGGCTCCTGCGCGAGGCAGCGGGCGATCTGCAGGCGCTGCTGCATACCGCCGGACATTTCGGCCGGGTATTTGCCGGCGTGGTTGGGCAGGCCGACCGTGCGCAGCAATTCCTCGATGCGGGCAGGGCGCTGCGCCGACGGCATTCCGGCAGCTTCCAGCGCCAGCGAGACGTTGCCGGCTGCCGTGCGCCATGGCAGCAGCGCCTTGCCATAGTCCTGGAACACGATCGCGATCTCGCGGCGCGGCTCGCGCATCGGCTGGCCATCGAAACTCACCTTGCCGCTGGTCGGCTGATAGAGCCCGGCCGCCAGCCGCAGCGCCGTGGTCTTGCCGCAGCCGGAGGCGCCGACGATGCAGAGGAATTCGCCGGGCTGCACGCCGAGGCTCAGGTTCTCGATGATGGTCTTGCCGCCGAGTTGCAGCGTGACCTCGTCGAACCTGATTTGCGGCTCGGCATTGCCGGCGACGGCATCGAGACGTTTTGCGGCACTTGCCATGATGTCAGCTCTCGCTGCCGGAGGGATAAACGAAGTCCATGGTCGAGCGCAGATGCGCTTCCAGCATCGCCTGCGATCCCTGGATGTCGCGCGCCATGACGCGGTCGGCGAGCAATTGGTGGGCGTTGACGAAGCGTTGCCCGCTGTCGAAGGAACGCATCATCACGCGGCGGTAGCGATAGGCCTGGTCGTAAAGGTCGGAGTGCGCCGCCAGCATTCGCTTCGACCCGCAGCCCGCCAAAAGAGCGGTGTGAAATCCCTTGTGCAGGCGGTCGAAATCCTCGGCGCCCTCGCGGAACTGGTCGCCGGTGCGCTCGATGTGCCGCCGCATCTGGTGCAGCGCGCTGACGATGCCGGCTTCCCATGCATCGTCACCGTGAGTGATGGCGAGGCGGATGGCCTCGATCTCGACCGCGGTGCGCATGCAAGTGATGTCGAGCAGGTCGGCGCGGCTGATCTCGGCGACGCGAAATCCGCGCTGCCCGGTGCCGACGATCAGCCCGCGCGACATCAGCCGGGACAGGCCTTCGCGCAGCGGCGTGGCGCCGATCTCGTAACGCTGCACGAGATCCACGATGCCGAGCCGGGAGCCCGGCGCCAGCGTGCCGGCAAGGATATCCTGTTCGACCAGCGCAGCCGCGCGCTCGCTTAACGTCGCGGCCTCGATTACCGGTCGTCCCGGATTGTCCGGCATTCTGGACCCCTTTATTTCAGAACGAGCTTCGACGTGTCGAGCTTGGACTGCAGCATTTTCTGCGACGACATCACCTCGATCCACCAGGCAAGCTGTTCCGGCTTCAGCGCGGGCTCCGAACGGTTCGGCGGCGTCGCCTTGACCAGTTCGATCGGCTGTTTGGTGAACTTGGAAATCGACGTCGAAGCCTTTTCGCGGTCGTTGTTGACGATGACGGCGGCCTCGGTGAGCGCATCGCGGAATTTCTTGATGGTCGAGCCGTTCTTGTCCGCCCATTCGCGCGACGTCGCATAGAAGATGATGGGATCGGTGCGCGCCAGCTCGATGGCGTAGCGCGCGCCGACGGTGCCGAGGCCGGCATTGGTCATGCGGGTCACCAGCGGTTCGGCGGTCAGCACAGCATCGACGCCGCCCGACTTGATAATGTCGGACATGGTCGGGAAGGTGACCTCGACAAAATTGACGCTCTTGGGATCGACGCCCTTTTCGACCAGCCATTTGACGAACAGCACGTGCAGGAAGGCGTTGAGACCGGGTGCGCCGACTTTCTTGCCGACGAAATCCTTCGGCTCCTTGATGCTGATGCCGTTGCGGACGAACGCGGTGATGTTGCCGTTCGAGACCGGATTCATGACGGTGGCGCCGGCGATGGCGACCAGATCGAGGCCGCCGTCAACGGCCTGCAGGAACACGGTGGAGGTGGGGCCGCCGATCTGGATCGAGTTCGACAGGATCGCCGCCGGGATGTTCGAGTTGATGCCGATCGGCGTCATCTCGACCTCGAGCCCGTGCTTTTTGAAGATGCCTTCGTCGATCGCGATCATCGCGGAGGCGCAGTCGGAGGTCGCCGTGCAGCCGACCTGGATCTTGGCTTGCGCAAATGCGGTACCGGTCAGCACAGCATTGACCGCTAGGGCGGTAAAGCTGAAGGCCAAGGTAGCAAGGACCTTTTTCACGACGTTCTCCCCATCTAACATTTTTCAGGCTTGTTTATCGATATTTTCTTTGATCATATACTTCATCGGAAAACAAGGGGTACCCCAGTGAAACTCGCAACATTCAAATCCGGCGGACAGGAAAAGATCGGAATCGTCCATGGCGGCGACAAGCAGCTATTCGACGTCGCTGGCGCGGCGGCGCGCAGCGGCAGCGCCAATGCGGCCTTTGCTTCGATGCTGGCGCTGATCGATGCCGGCGAGGGCGCGCTGGAGATGGCGGCCAAGGTGTTCGACCAGCACGGCAAGGATGGCAGTCTTTCGGTAGCGGTCGACGCGGTCGAGATTTTGGCGCCGATCCCCGAGCCGCGGCAGATGCGCGATGGCATGTCGTTCCCGCTGCACATCCTGCAGGCGCCGCGCGGCCAGCTCAAGCTTGCGGCGCGCGCAAAGAACGACATGGCGGAGCTGGCGCGGATCGAGGCCGAGCCGCTCGGCGAACTGCCGGAAGTCTACCGCAAGCAGCCGATCTACTACATCACCAACCGCTTCAGCGTCCGCGGCACCAACACCACGGTGAAATGGCCGCGCTACAGCCAGGTGATGGATTACGAACTGGAGTTCGGCATCGTCACCAAGAACAGGGGCGCCAACATTTCGGCGGCCAGGGCGAAGGATCACATCTTCGGCTACACCATCTTCAACGACTTTTCGGCGCGCGATGCCCAGCGCATCGAGATGGAAGGCCGTCTCGGCCCCGCAAAGGGCAAGAGCTTCGACGGCGGCAACGTGATGGGTCCGTGGATCGTCACGCCCGACGAGATCGGCGATCCCTACAAGCTGAAGATGGAAGCGCGCGTCAACGGCAAGATACGCTCGCAAGGCGTGACCGAAGGCATGCTGTTTCCGTTTGAGGAAATCATCGCCCATGTCACCAAGGACGAGACGCTGATGCCGGGCGAGTTCATCGGGTCCGGCACCGTCGGCAATGGCTGCGGGCTCGAGCTCGGCTGGTATCTCGAAGACGGCGACACCATCGAACTCGAAGTCGAGAAGATCGGAATTCTGAAGAACAAGGTGGAACGGCAGAAGCCTTGAGGCTTTCGGATGTGCGCGCTTTCTTCGCGGGGCGTTCGGGAAACTTTCAGCACCCGAACGGCCCGGAGCGTCACGATCACGCTAGATCGTCGAAAGGAAGTTCGACCAGAAAGCGAGGGTGGTGACGAACAGAAAGATAGCGGCAAGCGAAGCCACCTCTTCTAGGAGGCTGATAAACATGGCAGTGGTCCCAGGTAACAGGTTGAACAAACGTGACCGCATGGTCACGACACAACATCTGCATCCGGCGTGCCATTTTTATTCTGGTGTGAATTCAAGGCGATGCCGAAACCGAAAGAATCCATTTACCATGATGGGGTCGAACTTTTCCGACTCACCGGGAAATCCTTTCTCAGTAATTTCACTACTTCGGCAGCAGGCGACGACATCGCGCGCTGCGATGTGAAGAACGACGCGTTGGCCCGTGCGGCCAACGCGCAGGACAATAACGAAGCGAGGAAATGCCATGGCGCGCAAGTTGATCGACATCTCCGTCCCCCTGCAGAACGACGTGCCGGCCGATCCGCCGGGCGGACATCCGACCATCCAGTACATCGATCACCAGCAGGGTCTGCCCCGGATGCTGCAGTTCTTCGACGGCCTGAAGGCGGAAGATTTGCCGGACGGACAGGGCTGGGCGGTGGAGCAGGTGCAGCTCTCCACCCACAACGGCACACATCTGGATGCACCCTGGCACTTCCATCCCACCATGAATCGCGGCGAGCGCTCCTGGACCATCGACGAGGTGCCGCTGGAATGGTGCCTGCAGCCGGGCGTGAAGCTCGACTTCCGCCATTTTCCGGACGGCTACGTCGCGACGGCCAAGGACGTCGAGGCCGAGCTGAAGCGGATCGGTCATACGCTCTCGCCGCTGGAGATCGTGGTGGTCAACACCAGCGCCGGCGTCAAATACGGCCGCCAGGACTACGTCACGTCAGGCTGCGGCATGGGTTATGAGGCGACGATGTATCTCCTGGAGCGCGGCGTGCGCCTGACCGGGATCGACGGCTGGAGCTGGGACGCGCCGTTCGTTTACACCGCGAAAAAATACGCCGAGACGAAGGACGCCAGCCTGATCTGGGAAGGCCACAAGGCCGGCCGTCACATCGGCTATTGCCACATCGAGAAGCTGCACAACCTCGAGCAGCTGCCCTCGACCGGGTTCATGGTGTCGTGCTTCCCCGTGAAGGTCGAGCGTGCCTCGGCAGGCTGGACCCGTGCGGTTGCCATTCTCGACGGCTGAACAACGACGACGACAAAACGAATCGGGAGAGAGCGACATGACGGATCAGCGCGCGGCCCCGTTGCAGGGGTGTTTCTGTTGCGGCCCGAACGATCCGTCATTGTCGGCACCGAGCCGCCGTAACTTCCTGCTCGGCGCCGGCGCGCTGGCACTCACGACGGCTGCCGGCAGCGACCGCGCGTTGGCGCAAACAACCGACGCGAAACCGTTCCGCATCGACGTTCACCATCATTTGTCGCCGCCGACCTATGTCACAGCGTCGAACGAGGGCGGCTTCGGCGATCCCCTGATGAAGAACTGGACTATCCAGAAATCGCTCGACGACATGGACAGGGCGGGTATTGCGACGGCGATGCTGTCGGTCACCACGCCGGCGGTGAATTTTACCAAGGGCGATACTGCACGGCGGCTTTGCCGGGAGTCGAACGAATACGCCGCAAAGCTCGTTGCAGATTATCCAGGGCGGTTCGGCAATTTCGCGATGGTGCCGTTGACCGATGTCGAAGGCAGTTTACGCGAGATTGCCTACGCGCTCGATACGCTGAAGGCCGACGGCATCGCGCTGATGACGAGCTATGGCGACAAATGGCTCGGCGACCCGCTTTTCCTCCCCATGATGGATGAACTCAACCGCCGCAAGGCGCTGGTCTATACCCATCCGACCGCCGCCAATTGCTGCGTCAATCTGGTGCCGACGCAGCCGCCGGTCATGATCGAGTTCGGCACCGACACGACACGCTCCATCGCCGACATCATCTTCTCCGGAAACGCGCGGAAGTTCCCCGACATTAGCTGGATTTTTTCGCATGCGGGCGGGACGATGCCATTCCTGATCGAGCGCTTTGTCCGCCATCCGCTGCTGATGCCAAAAGCCAGGGAGACGGTGCCGGACGGAACGCTCGCGGAGTTGAAGCGCTTCTTCTACGACACCGCGCAGACCTCCAATCGCGGCTCAATGTCGGCACTGGCAGCGATCATTCCGCCTTCGCAGATTGTGTTCGGAACGGATTTCCCGTACCGGACGGGAATCGACCATGTGAAGGGATTGCGCGAGGCGGGCGTGTTCACCGACGAGCAGATGGCGTCGATCGAGCGTGGCAATGCGCTGAAATTGATTCCGAGGCTGGCATCTTAGCGCGGCCCTTCGGAGCTCATTGCCATCAAAAAGAAAAAGGCGCGCCGATTGTCCGGCACGCCTGATTTCTGTGTGTAGTCGCGCGTGGTGCGACGGCTATGTCGATGTTACCAACGGCAGACGCGGACGCCGTAAGCGTTCCACCAGCAACGCGGACCGGGACGAACGATGACCGGGGAGCCGTAGTAGCCATAGCCGTATCCACGGCCATAGCCGCGACCCCTGACATATCCGCGCGCGTATCCGCGGCCACGTCCGCGACCGCGTTGCGCCTGCGCTGACGTCGTCGAACCACCAACCAGGATCGCAGTCGTGCTGACGAAGTACACGAAGAACAAAGCCAACGCTGCGAGGCAGCGCGTCAGGATGTTGTAGCGTTTAGCCATTCGAAGATCTCCCGGTCACTTCCAAATTTTCAGAACTCGGCACCATCTCACTCAGACGCGCAAGAAATCATTCGGTTCATTTGCGCCAAAGCAATATTTGCTCAAAGGTTCTTTCGGGTTATCAGGACTTTATTGAGAAGGGCAGGTAAGGTCAAGTTACAGTCCAGGTTGCCAAAGTTCCTGCCGTTCGTCGTTCATCTTTCTGAATGTCGACGATTGTGCGCCGCAAACCGAAGTAAAAAATTGCGCATGATTACGCCTGCAACTTGATGCCGACACGATTACCGCATTTCAGCTCAAGACGATCCCCGCCCTGACGAGACCCCATGCCCAAAAAACACACTTACGTCCTCGGCCTGAACACCTATGACCACGATGTGAGCGCCTGCCTGCTGCGCGACGGCGTCATCGCCTTTGCGATCGCCAAGGAGCGGATCACGCGGGCCAAGCATGCCTCGGGCTTCTACAAGGAAGTGATCGATTACTGCCTCGAAGCCGAAGGCATCACGCTCGACGACGTCGATCTGGTCGTGCGCAATTGCTACATCCTGCCGGTTCCGGAAATGGAGGATCGGCTGGTCTATTTCGATGCGCCGGGCTTTTTGCCCGAGTTCGAGCGGGGAGATGCTGCCAAGCATCCGCTCTATCGATTGCAGTCGAACAAGGTGGCGACGATCTCCCACCATCTGGCGCACGCCTACAGCGCGTTCGCGGTGTCGCCGTTCGAGGATGGCGTCGTGATGATCGTCGATGGCGTCGGCAGCTACCAGTCCGACGTCATGGAGCCTTATCCGTCCACCGACACGGCGACGCATTTGGCGCGGGAATCCGAGAGCTACTACAAGTTCAGCGGCACCAGCCTGGAGTGCCTGAAAAAGGTCTGGATGGAGCCCGACCGCGGCTTTCTCAGCGACGAGTTCTACAACATGCCGGGTCTGGGGGCGGTCTACAGCCGGGCCTCGACCTACATTTTCGGCGACTGGAACAAGTGCGGCGAACTGATGGGGCTGGCGCCGTATGGCCGGCGCAACCAGGTCAAGCACCTCGTCGAACTGACCGACGGCAAGCTCGACGTGCCGCACTGGACCGCCGATTTCAAGGAGCCTTTCGTTTTCGACGGCAGCAGCTGGGAGAAGAGTCCGTCGATGCGGCACTGGGAGGATCTGGCCTGGCGCATGCAGGACGACACCGAAAACGTGCTGCTCGCGCGCGCGCGCTGGCTCCGCGAAACCACCGGCGCGAAAAACCTCTGCATGGCCGGCGGGGTTGCGCTGAACTGCGTGGCGAACGGGCGCGTCGCCCGCGAAGCCGGTTTCAACAACGTCTGGATCCAGCCGGCGGCCGGTGACGACGGTATTGCGATCGGTTGCGCCTATTATGGCTGGCTCGAAATCCTGAAAAACCGCCGGGATTTTGTCATGGACCATTCCTATGTCGGCAAGCGCTACAGCGATCAGGAAGTCGCAATCGAGCTGCAGAAGTTCGTGGTGCGTATCCAGGTCGATGCCGTCAAGAGCGGCAATGTCTGCCGCGACACCGCCAAATTGCTGGCCGACCAGCGTGTGATCGGCTGGTTTCAGGACCGTTCGGAATTCGGCCCGCGCGCGCTCGGCAACCGCAGCCTGATCGCCGATCCGCGCAGGCCCGAAATGAAGGATATTCTCAACAGCCGCGTCAAGCACCGGCAGGCGTTCCGGCCGTTCGCACCGATCGTGCTGGCCGAGCGCATGAAGGACGTGTTCGAGGGCGACGAGGATTCACCGTTTATGCTGATCGCCAAGCCGGTTCGCCCCGAATGGCGCGACAGGATTCCGGCGATCGTGCATGTCGACGGTACCGCGCGGGTACAGACCGTGCGCGAGCAAACCAATCCGATGCTCTATCGCCTGCTGAAGGAGTTCGAGGCGCTGACCGGCGTGCCGGTGCTGATCAACACCTCGTTCAACATCAAGGGCGAGCCGATCGTGGAGACGCCGCAGGACGCGGTGAACTGCTTCCTGACCACCGGCGTGGACCATCTGGTGATCCACGACACCATCGTGTCGAAGGCCGCGATGCACAAGGTCGTCGCGCCCGTCCTCAACGTCTATGCCGACGTTCGTAACCTGGTGGCGTCGACGGCGCAGCCGGCCTGAT
>JAQSDT010000041.1 GCA_029946075.1 bacterium
CCTCGCCCACGGCACGTCTCGCCTCGCCAGCCCTGTCGACGGAGAAGACCGACTTATCGCCTCTCGCGGGCTGACCAACTTTCCGATCGTGGTCGTAGCGACCACGACGGCATCTGCCGCGCTGGCCGACTGGCGCGAGCAGATCGGAATCCTGATCCTGGTGACGATCATGTCGGTGATCGCGATCTCCGCGCTGCTGTTTCTCGTGGTTCGCAAACTCTCGCAGCAGCACCGCCGGTCGAAACAGCGGCTGACGCTGGAAAAGCAGCGGCTCGACACCGCCGTCAACAATATGACGCAGGGCCTGTTGCTGTTCGATGCGTCGCAGCACCTGATTGTCTGCAACCAGCGCTATATCGAGATGTACGGCCTGTCGGCCGAGGTCGTCAAGCCCGGCTGCAGCTTTCACGACGTCATCGCGCATCGCAAGCAAACCGGCTCATTCGTCGGCGATGTCGACCATTATGTCAGCCTTGTCATCCGCGATATCAGCCGTCGCAATGACATGGTCATCACCACACCTGACGGGCGCGCGATCCAGGTCGTGAACGAGCCGCTGGCGGACGGTGGCTGGGTGGCAACCCACGAGGACATCACCGAGCGCCGCCGCACCGAAGAACGGATCACCCACCTCGCCCATTACGACGCACTCACCGACCTGCCGAACCGCGCGCTGTTCCACGAGCAGCTCAAGCGCGAACTGCGCCACGTGGCGATGGACCGGCAGATGGCGGTGCTCTACATCGACATTGACGAGTTCAAGAGCGTCAACGACTCGCTCGGTCACATGATCGGCGACGAGCTGCTCAAATCGGTGGCGGCCAGCCTTGGCGCTTGCGCGCGCGAAACGGATTTCGTGGCAAGACTGGGCGGCGACGAATTCGCCATTCTGCAGACCGGCGTCCGCCACACCGACGACGTCATGAAGCTGGTCAGCCGCATCTACGAGGCGATCCGCGCGCCCTACGAATGCCTCGGCCATCAGGTCTCCACCGACGCCAGCATCGGCATTGCGCTGGCACCGCGCGACGGCGCCGATCTCGACCAGATCCTCAAGAATGCCGATCTGGCGATGTATGCCGCCAAGGCGGCGGGCCGTCGTACTTACCGGTTTTTCGAATCGGAAATGGACGCCCAGGCCCGCGAACGCCGCCACCTCGAAATCGACCTGCGTCAGGCCATCGCCGACCATGCGCTGGAAGTCTATTACCAGCCGTGTCTGTCGCTGCAGGACAATTCCATCACCGGCTGCGAGGCGCTGGTGCGTTGGCGCCATCCGCAGCGCGGCATGATATCGCCCGCCGAGTTCATTCCGATCGCCGAGGAAACCGGCCTGATCAACCAGCTCGGCGAATGGGTGCTGACATCGGCCTGCATGGAGGCCGCGACCTGGCCCGACAATATCCGCCTCGCGGTCAACGTCTCGCCGGTGCAGTTCAAGAGCGGCACGCTGGCGCTCAAGGTCATCTCGTCGCTGGCGGCCTCCGGCCTGATCGCAAGCCGGCTGGAGCTCGAGATCACCGAGGCCGTGCTCATTCGCGACGACGAGGCCGCGCTCGAAGTCCTGCACCAGCTCCGCGCCATCGGCGTGCGCATTGCGCTCGACGATTTCGGCACGGGCTATTCCTCGCTGAGCTACCTCAAGCGCTTCCCGTTCGACAAGATCAAGATCGACCGAAGCTTCGTCACCGATATCGCCGATCCCGAAGGCTCGCCCGCCATCGTGCAGTCGGTCGTCAACATCGCCGCCGAACGTCACATGACCACGACGGCCGAAGGCGTCGAAACCGAGCAGCAGCGCGATCTGCTTCGCGCGCTCGGCTGTTCGGAAATGCAGGGCTACCTGTTCAGCGCGCCGAAGCCGGCGGCGGATATCAGGCCGTTGCTGTTCGCGCATCAGCCGGCGCCGGAAGCGGCTCGCGCCCGTAAGCGCGTGAGCAAGTCATGAATGCTAGAGAGCTACCACAGTATAGGGATGTCGTTCGGAATCTAACGCCCATTCTCGATGACTTACCCGGTAAGCTAATTGCCATAGATGGTCGATCTGGCGTTGGCAAAACAACACTCGGCCGATACTTGTCTTGGCGATTCAATATCTCGCTTGTGGAGTCGGACCTCTTCCTGATTCCAAACCAAGGAAGGCTGATCTACCTGAATGAGGCGATATCGCTCGCTATAAAGAGTCGCATCGAAACGCCGAGACCTGTGATCGTCGACGGAGTCGCAGTACGTCGACTTCTCGACGAACTTACGTTTAAGCCAAACTACGTGATCTACGTGTCCAGCGACGATGCCCCTGAAAGCAGTTCGCTCAGGAACGAAATTGCTTCGTACGAGGCAGTTTATGATCCGAAGGCTAGCGCAAATCTTGCAATAGACATCGCAATACCGCTGTAGACTCCGTGAATCTCAGTTCGCCACCGCCCGCTTCGCGACCGCTGGCCCGTTCGCATTCACGGTCACCCCGCGCAGCAGGTTGAACGCGGCGTTCAGCGCCTTGTCGTCCTTCTCGTTCGACGGTACCCAGGATTGCGAGCCGGTCTGCTCGGCGCCGTCGGCGGCCAGATGTCCGCGCATCGAGGCTTCGCCCTTCATCTCCGACCGCGACTTCAATTCGTCCGGCACGTCCTGCAGCACCTCGATATCAGGGGTGATGCCCTGGGCCTGGATCGAGCGGCCGGACGGCGTGAAGTAACGCGCGGTGGTCAGGGCCAGCGCGCCGTTACCCTGCCCGAGCGGAATGATGGTCTGCACCGAGCCCTTGCCGAACGAGCGCGTACCGATCAGCGTGGCGCGCTTGTGGTCGCGCAGCGCGCCGGCGACGATCTCGGAGGCCGATGCCGAGCCGCCGTTGATCAGGACGACCAGCGGCTTGCCCTTGGTGATGTCGCCGCCGCGCGCGGTGAAGCGCTGGGTTTCCTCGTTGGTCCGGCCGCGGGTCGAGACCACTTCGCCACGGGTCATGAACGCGCTCGATACTGAAACGGCCTGATCGAGCAATCCGCCGGGATTGTTGCGGAGGTCGATGACGTAGCCTGCCAGCTTGTCTTGCGGGATTTCCCTGGCGATGCCGGCAATCGCCTTCTTCAGGCCGTCGGTGGTCTGCTCGTTGAAGCGAGCGATCCTGATGTAGCCGATATCGCCGCTGTCGGTCTTGAACTTGACCGGCCGTACCCGGATGATCTCGCGCAGGATCGCGACCTCGACCGGCGCATCGGCGCCCTTGCGCGCGATCTTCAGCTTGATCTTGCTGTTGGCCGGGCCCTTCATGCGACCCACCGCCTGTTCGAGGCTGAGGCCCTGAATGTTCTCGTCGTCGATCTGGGTGATGACGTCGCCGGAAAGGATACCGGCCTTGGCGGCGGGCGTGTCGTCGATCGGCGTCACCACCTTGACGAGGCCGTCTTCCATCGTGACCTCGATGCCGAGGCCGCCGAACTCGCCATGCGTGGCTTCCTGCATGTCGCTCCAGCCCTTCGCATTCATGTAGCGCGAATGCGGATCGAGCGAGGAGATCATGCCGTTGATGGCGCCTTCCATCAGCTTGGTATCGTCGGGCTTCTCGATGTAGCTGGTCTTGATGCGCTCGAACACGTTGCCGAACAGATTGAGCTGCGCGTAGGCGTCGGGACGGGCCGCGGCCTTGGCGACCGCAACCAGTTGCGCTCCCTGCGGCCCGGTCACGAGGACGGTGAGACACACGCCGGTCGCCGTGCCGAGGAGAAAGCTGAGTTTCCTGCGCATTCCTGAGCGTCCCTTTTGATCAAGCGGACGTCAGCGATTCCCTGAATCGGCGTCCCCGTCCCCGCGGCGCCAACTCACAATGGCTTTTTGGTCGGATCAAGGCATGCAGGCCCGGGGCACTACGGGCTTGCCACCGTCGAAAACCACTCTAGCCCGTTGTTTTCACGCGCTTTCCGTGTGTGAGCGATTATTCGCCGCGTCGAAATGCGCCCTAACCTGCCTCTTTTTGCAGCCCGTTTTGCCAGGTGGACGGCTGGGTGCCGAAACCGCGCTTGGCGCGGGTGCCGAGCCAGTAACCGAACTGCGGCGGCACGTTGCGGAACGGGCCGTCGATGCCGAGCTTCAGCGCGGCATCCATCGGCCAGTTCGGGTTGTTGAGAATTTCGCGGCCGACCGCGATCAGATCGGCCTGCTGGTCGCGCAGGATCTGTTCGGCCTGGTCGCCATGGATGATGAGGCCGACCGCCATGGTCATGATGTCGGCGTGACGCCGGACATATTCCGACAGCGGCACCTGATAGCTGTACTTGATTTCCTTGCCGAGGATCGGCGCCACGTCGGTGATGCCACCGGATGAGCAGTCGATCACGTCGACGCCCTTGGCCTTGAGAATCGTCGCCAGCCGCGCGCTCTGCTCCGGTCCCCAACCCGCATTGTCCTCGACCGAGAGCCGCACGAACAGCGGCTTGTGGTCGGGCCAGTGCACGCGCACGGCTTCGGTCACTTCGGTGATGAAGCGCATACGGTTGGCTTCCGAACCGCCGTATTCGTCCGTTCGCTGGTTGGAACGCTCCGACAGGAATTCGTGCATGAGATAGCCGTGAGCGCCGTGCAGTTCCAGCACATCGAACCCAGCCTCGTGGGCGCGGCGCGCCGCGTTTCCCCAGGCCTGCACGAGGTCCTTCACCTCGCGCGTCTCGAGCGCGCGCGGCACCGGCCATTTCTCGCTATGTGCGATCGCGCTCGGCGCCACCGGGGTCCATGCGTCCCAATCGTCGATATCAGGCGCCCGCTGCAACGGACGATCACCTTCCCAGGGCCGGGTTGCGCGCGCCTTGCGGCCGGAATGGCCGAGCTGAATGCCGGCGACCGAATTCTGCTGCTTGATGAAGCTGACAAGACGGCTGAGCGGCGCGACGAATTTATCGTCCCAGATACCGAGATCCCCGACCGTGCCGCAGCCGCGCCGCTCGACCTTGGTCGATTCGACGACGACGAGCCCGGCGCCGCCGGCGGCGAACTTGCCGGCATTCATCAGGTGCCAGTCGGTCGGAAAGCCCTTGTCCGCGGAATATTGGTGCATCGGCGGCACCACGATGCGGTTCTTCAGCGTCACGCCGCGGATCGTCATCGGCGCAAACAGCAGGCTTTCCGTCATGTTCAGGTTTCCTCGCCTCGGGCGTCATTTCCTCGGCAGGTCGCCGGGGCGCCTTCTGTCTGATTGGTGTTATTGCCTGGCGGCGGCACCGGTCTTGGTGTCGGCGGATTTGGCATCTGGTGATTTAGCCTTGGGCTTGGGCGCGGCGGCGGCTTTCGCCGGGGCGTTGTCGCTGCGCACGGTACCCCAGGGATCGGTGCTTTTTTGCTCGGGGATATTGCCGAGCGATCGCCTGTAAGCGCTCTCGGCCTCCTTCTCCGCGGCGATTTGCGCCGCCGTCTTGGCCTTGTCGGGCTCGCCATATTTGGCGGGGCCCTGCGCCCAGGCAGACCCGGCCAGCGCTGCGATCACGGCGCAGGCGCCGAGGACCTTGCTGATGTTTCTACTGGTCTTCATTCTCATGCGACGCACTCCCTAGGTTGGGTCGAGGCTAGCACAGCTTGCGCACCGCCTTAAGGGCCTGGATCGGGCGCGCCGGCATCGGAAACGCGCCGCCGTTGCCGGGATCGATCCGGTTTTGTAAACGACGGACATGAATTTGCCCCTCGTCCCCGGTTCCACCGACGTACTGCTGTTCGATCTCGGCCGCGTCGTGCTCGACATTTCCTTCGATCAGGTCATGGCGAGATGGGCCGATCACGCCGACTGCACGCCCGACGAACTCGCCAGGAGATTCGTCGTCAACGACAGCTTCAAGCATCACGAGACCGGCAAGATCGACGACGCGGCGTTCTTCGCCGATCTGCGGCAATCGCTCGGCATCGGTATTTCAGACGATCAATTTCTCGAGGGCTGGAACGCGATCTTCACCGGCGAGATGCCGGGGATCGCGCCGCTGCTGGCGAGCGCGGCCAAACGCATGCCGCTCTATGCCTTCTCCAACACCAATCCGGCCCATGTCGCGCATTTTTCGGCCGCTTATGCCGACGTGTTACGCCATTTTCGCGAAATATATCTCTCCTCCAGCATCGGTTTGCGCAAACCCGACGCCGAGGCCTATGATCATGTGGTAAAGGCGATCGGCGTGCCGGCGTCGCGGATTCTGTTCTTCGACGACTCGGCCGCCAATATCGAGGGGGCGCGGGCGCGCGGCCTTGGTGCGATCCACGTGACATCGACGGATGACGTGGCAAGGGCACTCTCCGCACTTGGAATATAAGCGCTTGGGATATAAGCGCCTGGAATTTGGGGAGCCCCGCCCGTGGCCTTGATGCCCGTTGCCGATGCGTTGTCCGCGATCCTTTCCGGCGCGGAAGCCATGCCCGAAGAAATGGTGGCGCTGGACGCAGCCTTTCACCGCACACTGGCGCGCGACGTCGCCGCCCGCCGCACGCAACCGCCGCAGGCGATGTCGGCCATGGACGGCTACGCCGTACGCGCCGCTGACGCCGTCGATCTCAAGGCGCGCCTGAAAGTGATCGGCGAGGTCGCAGCCGGCCGCCCGTTCGAGCGGATGGTCGGCGCCGGCGAAGCGGTGCGGATCTTCACCGGCGGCGTCATCCCCGCTGGCGCCGATGCCGTCATCATCCAGGAAGACACCTCCGTCGATGGTGACCATATCGGCATTACCGAAGCCGCCGCCAAGGGCCGCCATATCCGTCTCGCTGGGGCCGATTTCCGCGAAGGCGACGTGCTGCTGCGTGCCGGCCGCCGCCTCAGCGACCGCGACCTCTCCCTTGCCGCCGGCATGAACTACCCGCAGTTGGCCGTCCGCCGCCGCCCGAAGGTCGCCGTGCTCGCCACCGGCGACGAACTGGTGCTGCCGGGTGAGACGCCGGGCCCCGGCCAGATCGTCTATTCCAACGGCTATGGTATCCGGGCGCTGGCGCGCGCCGAGGGCGCGGAGGTCAGCGATCTCGGCATCGCCGCCGACACGCTGGAAGCCACGACCAGGGGCATCCGGCAGGCGCGCGAGGCCAAGGCGGACGTCCTCGTCACCATGGGCGGGGCCTCGGTCGGCGACCACGACCTCGTCAAACGCTCGCTGGAGGCCGAGGGGATCGACATGGCGTTCTGGCGGATCGCGATGCGTCCGGGCAAGCCGATGATGCACGGACGGCTCGGCGACATGCGGGTGATCGGCCTGCCCGGCAATCCCGTCTCCTCCTATGTCTGCGCCTTCCTGTTTCTGGCGCCGCTGATTCGGGCGCTGCTGGGCCGCGAGCACGTCCATCACGCGCGCGAGGCCGCCCTACTCGGCCGCGATCTGGTCGCCAACGACCAGCGCGAGGACTATTTGCGCGCACGGTTGGAGACGCGCGCGGACGGCACGCTGGTCGCGATGCCGGTCAGCCACCAGGACTCGTCGTTGCTTGGGAATCTCGCTGCGGCACGGGCACTTCTGATACGTGCGCCGTTCGCGCCGCCAGTTGCAAAGGGCTCGCCGTGCGAACTGCTGCGGCTGCCCGAATGACGCCGGCTGCGGCGCTTGCAGACTGACCGGCGCGCGCGTTCACCTGAAATTAAGTGGTTGCGGAACACATATCGAACATATAGTGTTCGTTCATGATTTGTTTCGAGAACTAGTGTCTACAATTGGGAGTTTGGCGCTCCCTTGGGACCTTCTTGGAACCGAAGACGACGCCAACCGGGGGAAGACTCGCGATGCTTACGCGCAAACAGTACGAACTTCTGCGTTTCATCAATGAACGGCTGAAGGAAGCCGGTGTGCCGCCCTCCTTCGACGAGATGAAGGACGCGCTCGACCTGCGCTCCAAGTCCGGCATCCACCGCCTCATCACCGCGCTGGAAGAGCGCGGCTTCATACGCCGGCTGCCCAATCGCGCCCGCGCCATCGAGGTCATCAAGCTGCCTGAGCTCGCGGGCGCCGGCGGCGGTGGCCGCCGCGGCTTCACGCCGAGCGTCATCGAGGGAACGCTGGGCAAGCGGTCCGCCGCGGTTCCGGTTGCCGAGAATGAGGGCGAGCGCCCGGTCGCAGTTCCCGTGATGGGCCGGATCGCCGCCGGTACGCCGATCGAGGCGCTGCAAACCCGCAGCCACACCATCAGCGTGCCGCCCGACATGCTCGGCTCCGGCGAACATTACGCGCTCGAAGTGCGGGGCGACTCGATGGTCGACGCTGGCATTCTCGACGGCGACATGGCGCTGATCCAGCGTAACGAGAGCGCCGACACCGGCGACATCGTAGTTGCCCTGATCGACGAGGAAGAAGCCACGCTCAAGCGCTTCCGCCGCCGCGGCGCCTCGATCGCGCTCGAACCCGCCAACACCGCTTATGAAGTCCGCATCCTGCCGCCGAACCGGGTTCGGATTCAGGGCAAGCTGATCGGGCTGTACCGGAAATATTGAGGCGAGCGCTGCGCGCGCCTCTAGAAACAAGTCTCCATTTCGTC
>JAQSDT010000042.1:0-6316 GCA_029946075.1 bacterium
TGTCGGTGCCGTCGGTCTACGAGACGCCGCTGTCGACATCGGATGGCGATACCTGGCGCGGCGGTCCGCGGCCGGGGACATCGATGCCCGATGCGCCGATCGCCGATCGCGACGGCCGCTCGACCTACCTGACCGAAGCCTTCATCCGGCAGGGAACGGGGTTTGCATTGCTGGAGTTCGGCAACGGCGCCGCCGTCGAGACGCCGGATGGTGTCGGCGCGATCCGGATCGGCGGCGAGAACGGCCTCGCTGATCCCCTGGGTTTTGCGGCAAAGCGCTACGACGCCGAGCCGGGCACCGCCTATCTGCTGCGGCCGGACGGTTACGTCGCGGCGCGGTTCCGTAAACCGACGCCGGCAGCGATCGATGCGGCGCTGTCGCGCGCATCCGGAATCAATTGAGGGAACGATGGCGCTCTCGACCGGTTCGAATTTCGGCAAGCCCGACGACGCCTTCCGCGCCATCGTCGAGGCGCATCGCGGTCTGAGCGAGGCGCAGAGCGCCGACCTCGACGCCGCGCTGGTGCTCGTGCTCGCCAACCATATCGGCGATATCGCCGTGCTCAACGAGGCGATCGCGCTCGCCAGGCGGCGGATGCTCGACGCCGCCGATCAGCAGCAACAACAGCAACAGCAACAGCAATAAACCAAGTCAGGAATTGAATTGATGGCCGAGGGTACCAAGGGTTTCGCGTCCACGACCGACATGGCGGAGAAGAAGATCACCTTCTCGGAGATCGGCACCGATCTCTACGCCTTCACCGCCGAGGGCGATCCGAACTCCGCCATCATCGTCGGCGACGACGGCTGCCTGGTGTTCGACGCGCAGTCGACACCGGCGATGGCCCACAAAGTGATCGACCGCGTCCGCACCGTCACCGACAAGCCGATCAAATATGTCGTGCTGTCGCATTATCACGCCGTGCGCGTGCTCGGGGCCTCCGCCTACAAGGCGCAGGGCATCGTCGCATCGGCGGAAACCTACCGGCTGATCGAGGAGCGCGGCCAGCAGGATTGGGATTCCGAATATGGCCGTTTCCCGCGGCTGTTTCAGGACGCGCAGAGCATTCCAGGCCTGACCTGGCCGACGCTGACCTTCGAAGGCGAGATGTCGATCTATCTCGGCAAGCGCGAAGTGCGGCTGATGCAGCTCGGCGCCGGCCACACCTCGGGCGACATCGTGGCCTGGGTGCCGGATGCCGAGGTGATGTTCTCGGGCGACCTGATCGAATATCACTCGGCCTGCTATTGCGGCGACGCGCATTTGCGCGAATGGCCGATGACGCTGAACGAAATCCGCGCCTTCAATCCGAAGGCGATTGCGCCCGGCCGCGGCGACGCGCTCAAGGGCCTCTCGACCGGGCGCGATGCGATCGCGATGACGCGCGACTTCGTCACCTCGCTGTATGGCGCGGCCTAAACCTCGGTCGCGCGGGGCCGCAATCTGAAGGAATCGATGGCGGCGACCCGCGAGGTGATGGACCCGAAATTTTCCAGCTTTGCCATCTACGAGCACTGCCTGCCGTTCAATGTCTCGCGCGCATTCGACGAGGCCTCGGGGATCGACGATCCCGTGATCTGGACCGACAAGCGCGATCAGGAAATGTGGGCCGCCCTGCAAGGAGGAGGATGACCATGAATATCAATACCTCGCCTGATCAGATCGTCAGAAGCACCGCGCAGGTAACGCCGGGCTACATGTCCGGTTTCAAGAACAGTTTTGAGACCGAGGCGCTGCCCGGCGCGCTGCCGATCGGCCGCAACTCGCCGCAGCGCTGCGCTTACGGCCTCTATGCCGAACAACTGTCCGGCTCGCCGTTCACCGCGCCGCGCGGCGCCAATGAGCGCTCCTGGCTCTATCGCATTCGCCCGTCGGTGAAGCATTCCGGCCGCTTCGGCAAGGTCGATGCCGGGCTGTGGCGTACCGCGCCGTGCCATGAAGAGGAGATCATGGTCGAGCAGTTGCGCTGGGATCCGGCGCCGATCCCGAAGGAAGACCAAACCTTCCTGCAGGGCGTGCAGACCATGACGACGGCAGGCGACGCCAACACCCAGGCCGGCATGGCCGCGCATGTCCTTCTCATCACGAAATCGATGGTCGATCAGCATTTCTACAATGCCGACGGCGAGATGATGTTCGTGCTGCAGCAGGGCAATCTGCGCTTCGTCACCGAGTTCGGCCGCATCGGTGCCGGGCCCGGCGAAATCGTCGTGATCCCGCGCGGCGTCAAATTCCGCGTCGAGCTGCCATCGGGTCCCGCGCGCGGCTATCTCTGCGAGAACTACGGCGGCGCCTTCACGCTGCCGGAGCGCGGGCCGATCGGCGCCAATTGCCTCGCCAATTCGCGCGACTTCCTGACGCCGGTCGCCAGCTACGAGGACAAGGACACGCCGACCGAACTCTACGTGAAGTGGGGCGGTTCGCTGTTCAGGACGACGCTGCCGCATTCGCCGATCGACGTGGTGGCGTGGCACGGCAATTACGCGCCCTACAAATACGATCTGCGCACCTTCTCGCCGGTCGGCGCCATCGGCTTCGACCACCCCGATCCGTCGATCTTCACGGTGCTGACCTCGCCGTCGGAAACCGCGGGCACCGCCAACATCGATTTCGTGATTTTCCCGGAGCGCTGGGCGGTCGCCGAAAATACCTTCCGTCCGCCCTGGTATCACATGAACATCATGAGCGAGTTCATGGGGCTGATCTACGGCGTCTACGACGCCAAGCCGCAGGGCTTTACGCCGGGCGGAATCTCGCTGCACAACATGATGCTGCCGCACGGCCCGGACCGCGAAGCCTTCGACCACGCCAGCAACGGCGAACAGAAGCCGGTGAAGCTGACCGGCACCATGGCCTTCATGTTCGAGACACGATACCCGCAGCGCGTCACCACGCACGCGGCGAAGTCGGCAACGCTGCAGGACGACTACGCCGATTGCTGGAAGGGCCTGGAAAAGCGCTTCGATCCGAACCGGCCGTGATTTCGCTTATCCTCCCCTGGAGGGGGAGGGTCGGCTCATATTGAGCGCAGCGAAAATATGAGACGGGGTGGGGTGATCTCTCCACTCGGGCACTGTCGGATCCGGAGAGACCGTCACCCCACCCCGCCGCTCATTTCATTCGCGTCGACCCTCCCCCTCCAGGGGAGGGTGAATAGATAGCTCGCTCACATCTTCCACCGAGAACCCCATGCCCCATCCCAACGACCCCAGCCTCCGCTCCTTCATCCCGGTCGCGCCGACCTCCGACTTCCCGATCCAGAATCTCCCCTACGGCGTATTCTCGTCGAAAGACGGTCTCGCCCCGCGCGTCGGTGTCGCCATCGGCGATTGCGTGCTCGATCTCTGGGAACTCGCGCAGGATTGCCGGTTCGATCTCGTGGAGCCTGCCGTGTTCGCCGCCGCGTCGCTCAATCCGTTCATGGCGCTCGGGCCCAAGGTGTGGTCGAGCACGCGCGCGCGGATCAGCGAGCTGCTGCGCGCCGATTATCCGGAGCTGCGCGACAACGAAAAGCTGCGCGCCCGCGCGCTGGTGCCGATGGCCGATGTGAAGCTGCATCTGCCGTTCGTTGTCTCCGGCTACACGGATTTCTATTCGTCGAAGGAGCACGCCACCAATGTCGGCGTCATGTTCCGCGGCAAGGACAATGCGCTGCAGCCGAACTGGCTGCACATGCCGATCGGCTACAACGGCCGCGCTTCCACCGTCGTGGCGTCGGGTACGCCGGTGCGCCGGCCGCGCGGGCAACTCAAGCCGCCGACGGCCGAGGTTCCGAGTTTCGGGCCATGCAAGCGGCTCGATTTCGAACTCGAAATGGGCGTCGTGGTCGGCCAGCCCTCGACGATGGGCGAGATGCTCACCGAGAAGCAGGCCGAAGAAATGATCTTCGGCTTCGTGATCCTGAACGATTGGAGCGCGCGCGACATCCAGCAGTGGGAATACGTGCCGCTCGGACCGTTTCAGGCCAAGGTGTTCGCGACCTCGATCAGCCCGTGGGTGGTGATGCGCGAGGCGCTGGAGCCATTTCGTCTGCACGGCCCGGTGCAGGAGCCGAAGCCGCTGCCGTATCTGCAGCAGACCCAGCCGAACAATTATGACATGCAGCTCGAGGTCGGCATGCGCGCCGGGCCGATGAATGCGCCTGCCAATATCAGCCGCACCAATTTCAAATACATGTACTGGTCGTCGGTGCAGCAGCTCGTGCACCACGCCGCCTGCGGCTGCGCCATGAATGTCGGCGATCTGCTCGGCAGCGGCACGATCTCAGGCCCGGAAAAGGACCAGCGCGGCAGCCTGCTGGAAATCAGCTGGAATGGTACCGAGCCGGTCGAATTCGCTGCCGGCGTCACGCGGACGTTCCTGGAGGACGGCGACTCGTTGGTCATGCGCGGCTGGTGCCAGGGCAACGGCTACCGCGTCGGCTTTGGCGAGGTCGAGGGGACGATTCTGGCGGCGGGGTGATATCTCTCCTCGTCATTGCGAGCGAAGCGAAGCAATCCACGTCTCGAATCGGGGACAGATGGATTGCTTCGTCGCTTCGCTCCTCGCAATGACGGAGCAGACGAACCTACCGCAGCTCCGGCGGAATATCCTTGATCCGCGCGCAATGCGCGGCGACGTCCTCGACGCTGTATTTCAGATGCACGCGCTTGTCCGACGGCACCTGCTTCGCCACGCACACGCCGGGCCGCCGCTCGGTTGCGGGCCGGATCGGCCGCGGCACAAAGCCGCCGCCGCAGTTCGGGCAGACATTATGCAGTTTGGTATCGACGCAATCGGCGCAAAACGTGCACTCGTAGGAACAGATCCGCGCATCCGTCGCCGCCGGCGGCAGATCCTTGTCGCAATATTCGCAGTTCGGGCGCAGTTGCAGGGCCATGATCGTCTCGTCAGGTGCTTCCGGCGCGATCATCGCAAATCGGACGCGAAACGCGAATGGCGAATTTCCCTCGAATTGGGACATGGCAACGGGAATGCGTGGGCCTGCATCCTTCGAGACGGCGCTTTGCGCCTGCTCAGGATGAGGGTTTTCTATCCCCTCATGGTGAGGAGCGCGGCAACGCCGCGCGTCTCGAACCATGCGGCCCGGATGCTACTTCCGCAGCGGCAGCTTCGTGCTCTCCTTCAACCGGTCCAGCACGATCGACGAGCGGACATGCGCCACGCTCTGGTGCGGCATCAGCACGTTGTTGACCAGATCAGACAGGTCCTTGAGGTCGCGCAGCACCACCTTGAGCACATAGTCGGCGTCGCCGGTCAGCGAATAGGCTTCCTGGATGTCGTCGACGCGGTTGACCAGCGCGCGGAATTTCTTGGCGTTGTCGGGCGAATGCGTCGCCAGCGTGATGTGAACGAAGGCGATCAGATGGAAGCCGAGCGCGGCTCCGGCGAGATCGGCGTGATAGCCGGCGATCACCTTCTCCTCCTCCAGCCGCATCCGCCGCCGCGAGCATTGCGAGGCCGACAGGCCGACGAGGTCGGCGAGCTGCTGGTTGGTCAGGCGGCCGTCATCCTGCAGCGCGGCCAGCATTTTGAGGTCGAAGGCGTCTACCGAGATCATGCAAAATATGCCGGGTTGATGCACAAAGCGTGCACCAATATAACCGAAATTGCCTCCATTTGCATGCACTTTGCGCGAAATACGGCCGATATTGATGCAGATCAATTTCGGGAGAACAGCCATGGGTCCGTTTCCGCACGATGCACCGGCCGCCACCGTCAGCGCCGACAATCCGATGGGCACCGACGGTTTCGAGTTCGTCGAATACGCCCATCCCAATCCCGCGGAGTTGCACGCGCTGTTCACGCTGATGGGGTATGTACCGGTCGCCCGTCACAGGACGAAGAAGATCACGGTTTATCGCCAGGGCGACATCAACTATCTCGTCAACGAGGAGCCTGATACCCATGGCCACGGCTTCGTCGCCGCGCACGGCCCCTGCGCGCCGTCGATGGCGTTCCGCGTCGTCGATGCCAGGCGGGCCTATGACCGCGCGCTGTCGCTCGGGGCCGAGCCGGCCGACATTTCATCTGCGCAGAAGACGCTCGACGTGCCCGCCATCAAGGGCATCGGCGGCAGCATTCTCTATTTCGTCGATCGCTACGGCGCGAGGGGCTCGGCCTACGACATCGAGTTCGAATGGCTCGGCGCCAAGGACCCGCTGCCGGCAGGCGCGGGGCTGTACTACATCGACCATCTCACCCATAACGTCCACCGCGGCCGCATGGACGTCTGGACCGGCTTTTACGAAAAACTGTTCAACTTCCGCCAGATCCGCTTCTTCGACATCGAGGGCCGCGCCTCCGGCCTGTTCTC
>JAQSDT010000042.1:6416-8452 GCA_029946075.1 bacterium
ACTTCCGCCAGATCCGCTTCTTCGACATCGAGGGCCGCGCCTCCGGCCTGTTCTCGCGCGCGCTGACCAGTCCGGATGGCAAGATCCGGATTCCGATCAACGAGGATGCCGGCGATTCCGGCCAGATCGAGGAATATCTCAACGTCTATCGCGGCGAAGGCATCCAGCACATCGCCTGCGGCGCGCGGGATATCTTCCGCACCGTCGAGCGGCTCCGCGCCGATGGCCTGCCGTTCATGCCGTCACCGCCCCTGACCTATTTCGAAAAGATCGACGTGCGACTGCCGCAGCATGGCGAAGACGTCGCCCGCCTGCAGCGCGACGGCATCCTGATCGACGGCGAGGGCGTCGTCGACGGCGGCCACACAAAAGTGCTGCTGCAGATATTCTCGGCGAACGCGATCGGGCCGATCTTCTTCGAATTCATCCAGCGCAAGGGCGACGACGGGTTCGGCGAGGGCAATTTCAAGGCGCTGTTCGAATCGATCGAGGAAGATCAGATTCGCAGGGGCGTCCTGAAGGTGAACGACGCGGCGTGAGTCGCTACATCATCGGCGTCGTTCCGGACAAGCGCAAGCGCAGATCCGGGACCCGTACCGCGGAATCTATCGATTGAGATCGATAGAAGTACCAAACTCCGAGTCTTCGCCAAACCAATCCCTGTGGGTATGGGTCCCGGATCAGCGCTTCGCTGCGCTTGTCCGGGACGACAGCGGAATGTGTGGCGCGCGTGTTCTTACCTCTTCCACGCCGCCATCACATCCCCGATCTTCGCGACCTCCGGCTCCCGGATCGCCGACGGCGTGCGCGAGAAGCGCGGCGCGGGGGCGGGCTGGGTGACGCCGTGGCGTTCGACGAACACGTTGCGGGCCGCCATGTGCGGATGCTTCGGCGCCTCCGCCATCGTCAGGATCGGCGCAAAGCAGATGTCGGTGCCTTCCATGATCTTGCACCAGTCCTCGCGGCTCTTGCTCTTGAACACCTTGGTCAGCTTTTCCTTCAGCGCCGGCCACGCCTTGCGGTCCATCTGCGCGTCGAACTCGGCGTCGGTCAGATCAGCATGTTTGCGCAGCAGCGCATAGAACTGCGGCTCGATCGAGCCGATCGAGATGAAATTGCCGCAGGAGCATTCGTAGACGCCGTAGAAATGCGCGCCGCCGTCGAGGAAATTCTGCTCGCGGCCTTCGGCCCAGCGTCCCATCGCGGTCATGTCGAAGAACATCGACATCAGCGAGGCTGCGCCGTCGCACATCGCGGTGTCCACCACCTGGCCCTTGCCGGATTTCGAGGCTTCCAGCAATGCAGCGAGCACGCCGACCACGAGATAGAGCGCGCCGCCGCCGAAATCGCCGACCAGGTTGAGCGGCGGCACCGGCTTTTCCTTCGTCCCGATCGCGGCGAGCGCGCCGGTGATCGAGATGTAGTTGATGTCATGGCCGGCGGCATTCGCCAGCGGGCCTTCCTGGCCCCAGCCGGTCATGCGGCCAAACACCAGTTTCGGATTGCGCGCGAGCACCACGTCGGGGCCAAGCCCGAGGCGCTCCATCACGCCCGGCCGAAAACCTTCGATCAATGCATCCGCCCCGGCGAGCAGGTCGAGTACCTGCGCGATCGCGGCCTTGTCCTTCAGGTCGAGTTCGATCACCTTGCGGCCGCGCACCGCCACCGCCTTCAAATTCTTCCCCGCGCCGACGCGGTCGAGCGTGATGACCTCAGCGCCCATGTCGGCCAGCAGCATGCAGGCGAACGGACCGGGTCCGATGCCGGCGAACTCGACGATACGGAAGCCGGCGAGCGGGCCGGAGGCGCGAACTGCGGATTGGGCGGCTGGTTTATCGAGCACTTGTTTTCTCTCCCGAGGGCAACGGTTTAATTAGTTGATTAGCTAAATTGTCCCGCCGAAGCGAGGCCAAGGCAAGCTTTCTTTGCCGGAAATCGGTCCAAAATACGAAAGCGGCGCGCATCGCTGCGCGCCGCGGTTGCACCGTCATTCCGGGGCGCGAAGCGAACCCGGAATCTCGAGGTTCCGGGTTCGA
>JAQSDT010000043.1 GCA_029946075.1 bacterium
GGACTCTCGAGATTCCGGGTTCGCGTCTTCGACGCGCCCCGGAATGACGTCAGTCTTATCGCGCTGGTATACCTCTGACCGAAATCAAGGCAGGGCCGATAATTGGGCATAGGTTGACTTGAACGGGTCCCTCGAAAGGGATAACCAGCCATCCAGCTTCCTTCTAATCCTTCTCCCAAGACCTTCACAGGATAGATTTCCCATGGCGCGTGACAAGATTGCTTTGATTGGCTCCGGTCAGATCGGCGGAACACTGGCTCATCTCATCGGCCTGAAGGAGCTCGGCGACGTCGTGATGTTCGACATCGCCGAGGGCGTGCCGCAGGGCAAGTCGCTCGACATCGCGCAATCCTCGCCGGTCGACGGTTTCGATGCGAACTTCACCGGCGCCAATTCCTATGAGGCGCTCGACAACGCCAAGGTCTGCATCGTCACCGCCGGCGTGCCGCGCAAGCCCGGCATGAGCCGCGACGACCTTCTCTCCATCAACCTCAAGGTCATGGAGCAGGTCGGCGCCGGCATCAAGAAGTACGCCCCCGACGCCTTCGTCATCTGCATCACCAACCCGCTGGATGCGATGGTGTGGGCGCTGCAGAAGGCTTCGGGCCTGCCGCACAAGAAGGTGGTCGGCATGGCCGGCGTGCTGGATTCCTCGCGCTTCCGCTATTTCCTCGCCGATGAATTCAACGTCTCGGTCGAGGACGTCACCGCGTTCGTGCTCGGCGGCCACGGCGACACCATGGTGCCGCTGACCCGCTACTCCACCGTCGCCGGCATCCCGCTGCCCGATCTTGTCAAGATGGGCTGGACCTCGCAGGCGCGCATCGACGAGATCGTCGACCGCACCCGCAATGGCGGCGCCGAGATCGTCAACCTGCTCAAGACCGGTTCGGCCTTCTACGCCCCGGCAGCGTCCGCGATCGCGATGGCGGAAAGCTATCTGAAGGACAAGAAGCGCGTGCTGGCCTGCGCCGCCTACCTCAATGGCGAATACGCCGTGAAGGACATGTATGTCGGCGTGCCCGTCGTCATCGGCTCGAAGGGTGTCGAGCGCATTGTCGAGATCGAGCTGGCCGGCAAGGACCGCGAAGCGTTCGACAAGTCGGTTGGCGCCGTTCAGGGCCTGGTCGATGCCTGCAAGAAGATCGCGCCCGACCTGCTCGGCCGTTGATTTTATTCAGCTTTCGCCTCGGAAACGGGGCGAAAGCGTTTCGGGGTTGCAGTTATATTGGTATATGGTATGCCAACTACCAATACCGGTGAGCTGAAGAACTTGCCGCATTGAGGGTTTGGGGAGCGTCCAGATGAATATCCATGAATACCAGGCCAAGGCGTTGCTGAGCGAATTCGGCGTGCCGATTTCGCGCGGCGTGCCGGTGCTGAAGGCCTCGGATTCGGACGCTGCCGCCAGGCAGCTCCCCGGCCCGGTCTGGGTGGTGAAGAGCCAGATCCATGCCGGCGGCCGCGGCAAGGGCAAGTTCAAGGAAGCCTCCGCCGGCGACAAGGGCGGTGTCCGCATCGCCAAGTCGGTCGCCGAGGTCAACGAATTCGCCAAGCAGATGCTGGGCGCGACCCTGGTTACGATCCAGACCGGCCCGCAGGGCAAGCAGGTCAACCGCCTCTACATCGAGGACGGCTCCGACATCGACAAGGAGTTCTATCTCTCGATCCTGGTCGACCGAGAAACCTCGGAAGTGTCGTTCGTGGTTTCGACCGAAGGCGGCGTCAACATTGAGGAAGTCGCGCACAATACGCCCGAGAAGATCGTCACCTTCTCGGTCGACCCGGCGACCGGCATCATGGGCCACCACGGCCGCACCGTCGCCAAGGCGCTGAACCTTTCCGGCGACCTCGCCAGGCAGGCCGAGAAGCTGGTGGTGCAGCTCTACACGGCCTTCACCGCCCGGGACATGGCGATGCTGGAGATCAACCCGCTGGTCGTCACCAAGCAGGGTCAATTGCGCGTGCTCGATGCGAAAGTATCGTTCGACGACAACGCACTGTTCCGCCACCCCGAGATCGCGATCTCGTTGCGCGATTTGACCGAGGAAGACGCCAAGGAAGTCGAGGCCTCGAAATACGACCTCAACTACGTCACGCTCGACGGCACCATCGGCTGCATGGTCAACGGCGCCGGCCTTGCCATGGCGACCATGGACATCATCAAGCTGTACGGCATGGAGCCCGCCAACTTCCTCGACGTCGGCGGCGGCGCCAGCAAGGAAAAGGTCGCGGCGGCCTTCAAGATCATCACCGCCGACCCGAACGTGAAGGGCATCCTCGTCAACATCTTCGGCGGCATCATGAAGTGCGACATCATCGCCGAGGGCGTGGTCGCGGCCGTCAAGGAAGTCGGCCTGAAAGTGCCGCTGGTGGTTCGCCTCGAAGGCACCAATGTCGACGCCGGCAAGAAGATCATCCGCGAAAGCGGCCTCAATGTGGTGCCGGCCGACAATCTCGACGATGCCGCACAGAAGATCGTGAAAGCCGTCAAGGGAGGCTAGCGATGGCTGACCATCTCGCCGCACCGACTGCGCTGGAAGAGCACCGCAAGCTCGCGGTCTTTGCGGGCGAATGGGCTGGCGAGGAAATGGTCTATCCGTCGCGCTGGACTGCGGGCGGCCCTGCGACCTCGCGCGTGGTTTCGCGCATGGATCTCAACGGCTTCTATCTGATCCAGGACAGCGTTCAGATGCGCGACGGTGCGGCGACCTTCGCCACCCATGGCGTGTTCACCTACGACCGCGAGGACCGGACCTACAAATTGTTCTGGCACGATTCGCTCGGCTACTACTCGCCGGCGCCGGCCTCCGGCGGCTGGGCGGCCAAATCGCTGATCCTCGTGCGCGGCTCGCTGCGCGGCAACGCGCGCCACGTCTACGAAGTCATCGACAACGACAACTACACCATGAAGATCCAGTTCTCGCCGGATTCCGAAGGGTGGAGCGACGTTCTCACCGGCACCTACCGGCGCATTCACTGATCCCCTTCAACCCGTCACCGATCATCTCGCGAAAGTAGCAGCAGTCATGTCCGTTCTGATCGACAAGAACACCAAAGTCATCTGCCAGGGTTTCACCGGCAAGAACGGCACCTTCCATTCGGAAGCCGCGATCGCATACGGCACCAAGATGGTCGGCGGCACCTCGCCGGGCAAAGGCGGTTCGACGCATCTGAACCTGCCGGTGTTCGACACCGTGCGCGAGGCGCGCGAAAAGACCGGCGCCGATGCGTCCGTGATCTACGTGCCGCCGCCGGGCGCGGCGGACGCGATCTGCGAAGCGATCGATGCGGAAATTCCGCTGATCGTCTGCATCACCGAAGGCATTCCGGTGCTCGACATGGTGCGCGTGAAGCGCTCGCTGTCGGGATCGAAGTCGCGGCTGATCGGGCCGAACTGCCCGGGCGTGATGACCGCAGGCGAGTGCAAGATCGGCATCATGCCGGCCAACATCTTCAAGCCCGGCAGCGTCGGCATCGTGTCGCGATCGGGCACGTTGACTTACGAAGCCGTGTTCCAGACCACCCAGGAAGGCCTCGGCCAGACCACCGCGGTCGGCATCGGCGGCGACCCGGTCAAGGGCACCGAATTCATCGACGTGCTGGAGATGTTCCTGGCCGACGACAAGACCACCTCGATCATCATGATCGGCGAAATCGGCGGTTCGGCCGAGGAAGACGCCGCCCAGTTCATCAAGGACGAGGCCAAGCGGGGTCGCAAGAAGCCGATGGTTGGTTTCATCGCCGGTGTTACCGCACCTCCCGGCCGTCGCATGGGTCATGCCGGCGCGATCATCTCCGGTGGCAAGGGCGACGCCGGTTCCAAGACCTCGGCGATGGAAGCGGCCGGAATCACGGTCTCTCCGTCCCCGGCACGGCTCGGTCACACCCTTGCCGAAAAATTGCGGGGCTAGCGAAGCTAGAGCGCGGCGACCAACCCGCCGCCATGGGTGCCTGCAGTCGTGAGGCGGCAGCGCGCATGGTCACCACCAAAAAAGAAAATCTCCGCACATGATGCGGAGATTGCTTTTGGGGGCGTCTATTCGGCCCCTTACTTCAGAAGCATAATCAGTACCTGGATGGCTGCCAACAACGTGCCGGCGACGATCCAAGGATATGCGTCTTTCATTTTCAGCTCCTCAGGTTGGGGATCTGTGGAGGTACATTCCTGATTAGGAATGCACCTTGAAGATCCCCTCCTGGGCAGCACGTTCCGGACGTAATGCTGCCAATCGGCAACCGCAAGTGCGCCTGACGAAAAAGTCTCGCGCGTCAGTTGATCCAAATCCAGTCAGCGAGCAGCGTCGGGTTACGTGCTCCCAAGCCGGGGGCGGTTCCACGATCGCGGCCGGTTGCGAATCCTGGTCCCCTGTCCCCGGCAAGGCTCGGACGCACCATTGCCGAAAAATTGAAGTTTCAATTCAATCCTTGGTTCTTTTGGGCGCGAAACTTCGGTCCAAATAGGGTAAAGGTGATTTAACCCGCCGGTCCGGGCTTCCGGGCTGGCCGAAGCGCCGTTTTCCATGCGCCAAAGCTAAAATCACCAGGACGCCCATATGTCTCGCCAGGACGCGAACGCAGCATTTGCCCTCTCTTCGTTTTTGCAGGGCACCAATGCCGCCTATATCGACGATCTCTACGCCCGCTACGAACAGGACCCCAATTCGGTCGATGCCGAGTGGCGCGAGTTCTTCAAGAGCCTGAAAGACGCTCCCGCCGACGTCCAGAAGAACGCCGAAGGCGCTTCCTGGGCGCGCGACAACTGGCCGCTGACGCCGCGCGACGATCTGACCTCGGCGCTGGATGGCAACTGGGTCACCGTCGAGAAGGCGGTCGGCACCAAGCTAGCCGCCAAGGCGCAGGCCAAGGCCGGTGAAAAGGGCGGTGAAATCTCCGCCGCCGAACTGCACCAGGCGACGCGCGACTCGGTCCGCGCCCTGATGCTGATCCGCGCCTACCGCATGCGCGGACACTTCCACGCCAAGCTCGATCCGCTCGGCATCGAGGCGCCGCGCGACCGCGAAGAACTCGATCCGCGCACCTATGGTTTTTCGGAAGCGGATTTCGACCGCAAGATCTTCCTCGACCACGTGCTCGGCCTCGAATACGGCACGCTCCGCGAGATCGTCGCGATCTGCGAGCGCACCTACTGCCAGACGCTCGGCGTCGAGTTCATGCACATCACCAACGCGGCGCAGAAGGCCTGGATCCAGGAGCGCATCGAAGGTCCGGACAAGGAAATCAGTTTTACGCGCGAAGGTCGTCGCGCCATCCTCAACAAGCTGATCGAAGCCGAAGGTTTTGAAAAGTTCTGCGACCTCAAGTTCACCGGCACCAAGCGCTTCGGCCTCGACGGCGGCGAATCGCTGATCCCGGCGCTGGAGCAGATCATCAAGCGCGGCGGCAATCTCGGCGTGAAGGAGATCGTGCTCGGCATGCCGCATCGCGGCCGCCTCAATGTTCTCACCCAGGTGATGGGCAAGCCCCACCGCGCGCTGTTCCACGAGTTCAAGGGCGGCTCGGCCAACCCGGATGCGGTCGAAGGCTCCGGCGACGTCAAGTATCATCTGGGCGCTTCGAGCGACCGCGAGTTCGACGGCAACCGCATCCATCTGTCGCTGACCGCCAACCCGTCGCATCTGGAGATCGTCGATCCCGTCGTGCTCGGAAAGGTTCGCGCCAAGCAGGACCAGCACGGCGATCCGCCGGACATGCGCATTTCCGTGCTGCCGATGCTGATGCATGGCGACGCCGCATTCGCCGGCCAGGGCGTGGTTGCCGAATGTTTCGCGCTGTCGGACCTGAAGGGCTACCGCACCGGCGGTTCGCTGCACTTCATCGTCAACAACCAGATCGGCTTCACGACCTATCCGCGCTACTCGCGCTCGTCGCCCTATCCGTCCGACGTCGCCAAGATGATCGATGCGCCGATCTTCCATGTGAACGGCGACGATCCGGAAGCGGTGGTATTCGCCGCCAAGGTCGCGATCGAGTTCCGGCAGAAATTCCACAAGCCTGTCGTCATCGACATGTTCTGCTATCGCCGCCACGGCCACAACGAAGGCGACGAGCCGGCGTTCACCCAGCCGGTGATGTACAAGAAGATCGCGACGCATCCCGGCACGGTCGAGATTTATTCCAAGCGGCTGATCGCCGACGGCGTGATGACCGAGGGCGAGGTCGAGAAGGCCAAGGCCGACTGGCGCGCGCGGCTCGATGCCGAGCTTGAGGCCGGCTCCGGCTACAAGCCGAACAAGGCCGACTGGCTCGACGGCAAATGGGCGGGCTTCAAGTCCGCCGACCAGGAAGAGGATGCGCGCCGCGGCGTCACCGGCGTCGACGTCAACATTCTCAAGGATATCGGCCGCAAGATCACCAGGGTGCCGGACGGCTTCCGCGTTCACCGCACCATCCAGCGTTTCCTCGAAAACCGCGCCAAGGCTATCGACAACGGCGTCGGCATCGACTGGGCGACCGGCGAGGCGCTGGCGTTCTGCACCTTGATGCAGGAAGGCCATCACGTCCGGCTGTCGGGTCAGGACTCGGAGCGCGGCACCTTCTCGCAGCGTCATTCGGTGCTGATCGATCAGGAAAACGAGAGCCGCTACACGCCGTTCAACCACCTCTCCAACGACCAGGGCCATTACGAGGTCATCAACTCGCTGCTGTCGGAAGAAGCGGTGCTCGGCTTCGAGTACGGTTATACGCTGGCGGAGCCGAAGGCTTTGGCGATGTGGGAAGCGCAGTTCGGCGACTTCGCCAACGGCGCACAGGTGCTGTTCGACCAGTTCATCTCGTCGGGCGAGCGCAAATGGCTGCGCATGTCCGGCCTCGTGTGTCTGCTGCCGCATGGCTATGAAGGGCAGGGGCCGGAGCATTCCTCGGCGCGTCTCGAACGCTTCCTGCAGATGTGCGCCGAAGACAACATGCAGGTGGTGTATCCGACCACGCCGGCGAACTACTTCCACGCGCTGCGGCGCCAGCTGCACCGCGAAATCCGTAAACCCCTGATCGTGATGACGCCGAAGTCGCTGTTGCGGCACAAGCGTGCGGTCTCGCGGCTCGACGAACTCGGCGCAACCGCCACCTTCCACCGCATCCTGTACGATGACGCCCAGATGCTGCCCGACGAGAAGATCAAGCTCGCGCCGGACGACAAGATCAAGCGCATCGTGCTGTGCTCGGGCAAGGTCTATTACGACCTTTACGAGGAGCGTGAGAAGCGCGACATCAACGACGTCTACCTGATGCGGATCGAGCAGCTTTATCCGGTGCCGCTCAAGGCACTGGTGCAGGAGCTCAGCCGCTTCAAGAACGCCGAAGTGGTGTGGTGCCAGGAAGAGCCGCGCAACATGGGCTCGTGGCACTTCATCGAGCCCTATCTCGAGTGGGTGCTGAACCAGATCCACGCCCCGAACCGGCGTCCGCGTTACGCCGGACGTGCGGCGTCGGCGGCGACGGCCACCGGCTTGATGTCGAAGCATCTGGCGCAGCTCAAGGCGTTCCTCGACGACGCGCTGGGCTGAGACTGATCTGAAATGTCCTGCCCGGACGGAAGGCGCCAGGCGCCCGACGTCCCGGGCAGCGACGCTCTTGCACTGTGAAGTTTGACTGACGGCGTGGGTAGCGGGTGCGGCCCGGCCAAGCCGCAAAGAGGAAACAGACCATGACTGAAATTCGTGTGCCGACGCTCGGCGAGTCCGTGACGGAAGCGACCATCGGCCGCTGGTTCAAGAAGGCCGGCGATGCCGTGGCGGTGGACGAACCGTTGGTCGAGCTTGAGACCGACAAGGTCACGATCGAAGTGCCCGCGCCTTCCGCGGGTGTGCTCGGTGAAATCTCCGCCAAGGACGGCGAGACGGTAGCCGTCGGCGCGCTGCTCGGCCAGATCATGGAAGGTACCGCCGGCGCCAAGCCCGCCGCTGCCGCACCGGCCAAGGCCGCTGTATCAGCGGCGGCTCCGGCTGCCGCTTCCGCACCTGCAGCGCCGAAGGCTGCCCCCGCCGATGCGCCGCTGGCTCCCTCGGTCCGCAAACTCTCCGCCGAGAGCGGCGTCGATGCCTCCACCGTGCCCGGCTCCGGCAAGGACGGCCGCGTCACCAAGGGTGACATGCTGGCCGCGATCGAGAAGGCCGCTTCCGCGCCGACCCCGGTCAATCAGCCGGCGGCTTCCGTGCAGGTCCGCAGCCCCTCGCCGGCCGACGATGCCGCGCGCGAGGAGCGCGTGAAGATGACGCGGCTGCGCCAGACCATCGCGCGCCGCCTGAAGGACGTTCAGAACACCGCCGCGATGCTGACGACCTTCAACGAGGTCGACATGACCCACATCATGGCGATGCGTTTGCAGTACAAGGACGTGTTCGAGAAGAAGCACGGCTCCAAGCTCGGCTTCATGGGTTTCTTCACCAAGGCCGTCGTGCAGGCGCTGAAGGACATCCCGGC
>JAQSDT010000044.1 GCA_029946075.1 bacterium
TCGGCCGCAAGTCGCTGAACGAGATCAAGGAAGTGCTGGCCCAGATGGGTCTGCATCTCGGCATGGAAGTGCCGGGCTGGCCGCCGGAAAACATCGACGAGCTCGCCAAGCGCTTCGAAGATCACTACTGAGTTTTCGTCATTCCGGATCGCCGCCTCGCGACGTCCGGAATGACAACTAACAGGGCGAACGCAGGCAGCCCACCTGAGCAACAAGTCCGACGAACCGTCGCGACGAATGGATATCAAGGAATACAAAAATGCGTCACGGCAAGGTTCATCGCAAGCTCAACCGCACCGCTGAACATCGCAAGGCGATGTTCGCCAACATGTGCGCCGCGCTGATCAAGCACGAGCAGATCGTCACCACGCTCCCGAAGGCGAAGGAACTGCGCCCGATCGTGGAGAAGCTCGTTACCCTCGGCAAGAAGGGCGGCCTTTCCATGCGTCGCCAGGCGATTTCCGAGATGCGCGACAAGGATCAGGTCCGCAAGCTGTTCGACGTGCTGGCGCCCCGCTACAAGGATCGTCAGGGCGGCTACACCCGCATCATCAAGGCCGGCTTCCGCTACGGCGACAACGCCCCGATGGCCGTGATCGAATTCGTCGACCGCGACGTCGATGCCAAGGGCCAGGATTCGGGTCCGGTGCAGGAAAAGGAAGCCGAAGCGGCGTAAGCCACTTCGCAGCGGAATCGAAGAAGCGGCGCCTCGAGCGCCGCTTTTTTTATTGTCGCCGCGTCAGGTCAACCTGCTGTTTCCTACCAGTAGCGATAGGCGGCACGGTAGTAACGCGGACCACCACCATAGTAACGGGCGCCATAGTATCGCGGGCCTCCGTAGTAGTAGGCCGGGCGGACTACGCGACGGTAGCGAACGACCGGTACGTAAGGCTCGCTGTAGTAGCCGCCATAATACGCCGGCGCGTAACCGCCGCGGTAATAGGCGGGAGCGTATCCGCCGCCGTAATAGGCCGGCGCGTAACCGCCATAGTAGCCGCCATACCCGTAGCCCGGACCGTAGGCATAGGCGTTCGACGCAATGCCGCCGATCACCGCGCCCGCCAGCAGTCCGCCGGCCACGCCCGGGAAAAATCCGCCGCCGCCGCGCCAGCGCGCTTCCGCCGGCGAGGGGGCTGCTACCGCGGACAGACCGAGGATTGCCGCAGCGGCCAATACCAAAGGTGCTTTCCTCATGGACCACTCCTTTCCAAAATCACACGCGCGATCAACACGGCAGCGTGAAGTTCGTTGCCTCGTGAACGGGCCGCCAGGCCGTCCATCCGCAGATTTAACGTTGATGAACGGCCCAGGGCGGCGTGAGGCACGCCGCCCCGGGGTTCAGGATCGCCAATTTTACGGCCGTTTGAAACTCAAGGCTCCGTGAGGCCGGGCAGCAGCTACCAGCCTTCGAGCACGATTTTGCCGCGCGACTTGCCGCTTTCCAGCAGCGTGTGCGCGCGCTTCAGGTTGGCGGCGTTGATGGTGCCGAACGACCGATCGAGGGTGGTGCGCAGCACGCCCTTGTCGATCAGGTCGGCGACGTCGTTGAGCAGCATGTGCTGGCCGATCATGTCCGGCGTCTGGAACGAGGAGCGCGTGAACATCGACTCCCAGTGGACCGAGACCGCCTTGCCCTTGAAGGCCGAGACCGTGAACTCCTGCGGATCGTCGATCAGGCCGAACTTGCCCTGCGGCGCGATGATCTCGGCGATCGCCTTGTAGTGTTGCTCGGTGAAGGTGAGGCTGGCGACCAGGGCCACCGGCGGCAGCTTCAGCTTTTCGATCTGTTCCTTCATCGGCCTGGAATGGTCGATCACGGCATGGGCGCCGAGGTCGCTGCACCATTGCTGCGATTCCGGCCGCGTCGCGGTGGCCAGCACCGTCAGGCCGGTGAGGCGGCGCGCGAGCTGGATCAGGATCGAGCCGACGCCGCCGGCACCGCCGGTGATCAGCAGCGTGCGCGGATCGACGCTCTTGCCGGGGACGGCGCCGAGCCGGTCGAACAGCAATTCCCAGGCGGTGATCGAGGTCAGCGGCAAGGCGGCGGCCTGGGCAAACGACAGCGATTTCGGCTTGCGGCCGACGATGCGTTCATCGACGAGGTGAAACTCGGAATTGGTGCCCTGGCGCTGGATCGAACCGGCGTAGAACACCTCGTCGCCCGCCTTGAACAGCGTGACGTCCGGCCCGACGGCATCGACGATTCCTGCGGCGTCATAACCCAGGATCTTGGTTTCACCCTCGGGCGGCGCGGCACGCTTGCGCACCTTGTAATCGACCGGGTTGGCCGAGATCGCTTTCACGGCAACGCGGATGTCGCGGCCCTTCGGCTCGGGCTTGGGAGTGTCGAAATCGAACAGCGATTGCGCGTCCTCGATCGGGAGCGATTTCTTGTAGCCGACGGCCTTCATGCCCAATTCTCCTGCGTCTCAACGGGTGGGAGACTAACTGTCGCGCTGGCGTCAATTTGGCAAGTACTGTAAATTCAGGGAACTAGTCCCTGTTTGGATACTATTGGGAACAGCGCAGGAAAATTGACATGAAACGGCGGAATTTCGCCCATCGTCCCGGCTGTGCGGTCGAAGCCACCCTCGACCTGATCGACGGCAAGTGGAAGGGTGTCATCCTTTTCCACCTGCAATCCGGCACCCAGCGCTTTGGGGAGTTGCGGCGGCGGATGCCCGGGATTACCCAGCGCATGCTGACCAAGCAGCTTCGCGCGCTGGAAGACGACAAGCTCGTGATCCGCAAGGTCTATGCCGAGGTGCCGCCGCGCGTCGAATACACCCTGTCGGAGATCGGCGAGAGCCTGCGTCCGGTGATCGACACGCTGCGCGCCTGGGGCGAGGGCCATCGGGAACAATTGTCCTGCGCGCCTGCGCCCGACGATATCGAAGCATCCGATCGCGCCGCCTGACGGGCGCGATTGTGTATCGCAGTTTCTTCTCTCGTTGCCGCCCCGCAGCTATATCAGGGGCGATCATTTTTGGGATTGTTGGCATGAAATTGATCCGCTCGCTCGCCCTGTTGCTGCTATCCGCGGCCATCGCAACGCCGGCGCTGGCGCAGGAACGCCGTGTGCCTGCCTCGGGCGCCGAACTGCGGCTGTCCTACGCGCCGATCGTGCAGCGGGCGCAGCCGGCGGTGGTGAACGTCTACGCTGCGAAGGTGGTGCAGAACCGCAACCCGCTGCTCGACGATCCGGTCTTCCGCCGCTTCTTCGGCGTGCCCGGCCAGCAGCCCGAACAGATGCAGCGCTCGCTCGGCTCGGGCGTGATGGTCGACTCGTCCGGCCTTGTCGTTACCAACAACCACGTCATCGAGGGGGCCGATCAGGTAAAAATCTCGCTCGCCGACAAGCGCGAGTTCGAGGCGGAGATCGTGCTGAAGGACAGCCGCACGGATCTGGCCGTGCTGCGCATCAAGGAGACCAAGGAGAAGTTCGCCACGCTCGATTTTGCGAACTCGGACGAGTTGCTGGTCGGTGACGTCGTGCTCGCGATCGGCAACCCCTTCGGCGTCGGCCAGACCGTCACCCATGGCATCGTCTCGGCGCTGGCCCGCACCAAGGTCGGCATCACCGACTACCAGTTCTTCATCCAGACCGATGCTGCCATCAATCCCGGTAATTCCGGCGGCGCGCTGGTCGACATGACCGGCAAGCTCGTCGGCATCAACACGGCGATCTTCTCACGCTCCGGCGGCTCGCAGGGCATCGGCTTTGCGATCCCCGCCAACATGGTGCGCGTCGTGGTGGCGTCCGCCAAGAGCGGCGGCAAGGCAGTGAAACGTCCGTGGCTCGGCGCCAAGCTGCAGGCGGTGACTCCTGAAATAGCCGAGTCCCTCGGCCTGAAGCTGCCGAACGGCGCACTGGTCGCCAACGTCGCGCCGAGCAGCCCGGCCGCGCGCGCCGGCCTGAAGCCGTCGGATCTGATCGTCGCCATCGAAGGTCAGGTCATCGACGATCCCAACGCCTTCGACTACCGCTTCGCCACCCGCCAGCTCGGCGGCTCCGCGCAGATCGACGTGCAGCGCGGCGGCAAGACTGTAAAGTTGACGGTGCCGCTGGAGACCGCGCCCGACACCAACCGCGAGGAAATCGTGCTGACGGCACGCTCGCCGTTCCAGGGCGCGAAGGTCGCCAACATCTCGCCGGCGGTCGCCGACGAACTGCATCTGGACTCGCAGACCGAGGGCGTGGTGGTGGTCGATCTTGCCGATGGCGCGACGGCGGCCAATGTCGGCTTCCAGAAGGGCGACGTGATCCTCGCGGTCAACAACCAGAAGATCAGCAAGACCGGCGATCTCGACAAGGCCTCGAAAATATCGACGCGGCTCTGGCGCATCATCGTGATGCGCGGCGGGCAGCAGATCAACGTGACGCTGGGCGGATGAGCCCGAAGCAACCTCGCGAGGCTGCCAATCTCTTTGCCGCGGCAGGGATGGAGCACGATGCGCCGCGACCGCTCCCGGACCGGCTACGGCCGCGCACGCTCGCCGATGTCGTCGGCCAGGATCATATTCTCGGTCCCGATGGCGCGCTGACGCGCATGCTGGAGACGCGGACGCTGGGTTCGCTGGTGTTCTGGGGGCCGCCCGGCACCGGCAAGACCACGGTGGCGCGGCTGCTGGCAGATGCTACCGAGCTGCACTTCGAACAGATCTCGGCCGTGTTTTCCGGCGTTGCCGATTTGAAGAAGGTGTTCGACGCGGCGCGCGCCCGGCGCGAGATGGGCAAGGGCACGCTGCTGTTCGTCGACGAGGTGCATCGCTTTAACCGTGCGCAGCAGGATTCCTTCCTGCCGGTCATGGAAGACGGCACCGTGGTGCTGGTCGGCGCCACCACGGAAAACCCGTCGTTCGAACTGAACGCGGCGCTATTGTCGCGGGCGCGCGTGCTGGTGTTTCAGTCACTCGATACGGCCGCGATCGAAAGACTCTATGCCAACGCCGAAGCCGTCGAGGGCCGCAAGCTGCCGCTCGATGCGGAGGCGCGCGCGGTACTGGTTCGCATGGCCGATGGCGACGGCCGCGCGTCGCTGACGCTCGCCGAGGAAGTCTGGCGTGCCGCGCGCAAGGGCGAGGTCTTCAACGCCATCCAGTTGCAGGAAATCCTGCAGCGCCGCGCACCGATCTACGACAAATCGGCGGATGGCCATTACAATCTGATCTCGGCGCTGCATAAATCGGTGCGCGGCTCCGATCCGGATGCGGCGCTGTATTACCTCGCGCGCATGCTGGACGCCGGCGAGGATCCGCTGTTTCTGGCGCGCCGCGTGGTGCGGATGGCCGTTGAGGACATCGGCCTGGCCGATCCGCAGGCGCTGGTGATCTGTAACGCCGCGAAAGATACCTACGATTTTCTCGGCCATCCCGAAGGCGAACTTGCGATCGCGCAGGCCGTGATTTATCTCGCCATCGCGCCGAAATCGAACGCTGCCTACAAGGCGTTTGGGGCTGCGATGCGCACCGCAAAGGAGGGCGGCTCGCTGCTGCCGCCAAAGCACATTCTGAATTCGCCGACCAAGCTGATGAAGTCGGAAGGCTACGGCTCCGGCTACGAATATGACCACGACGCGCCCGATGCGTTTTCCGGACAGGACTACTTCCCGGAAGCGCTGGGCCGCCAGAAATTCTACGACCCGCCCGACCGCGGCTTTGAGCGCGAAATCCGCAAGCGGCTGGATTATTGGGCGAGACTGCGTCGCGAGCGCGAGGGAGGCGAGTGAGCAGGTTGAATAGATATTTTGGGCATGCGGTTTGTGTGCTCGCATTCGCCATGTTGATGCCGGCATTCTCCGCGAGTGCGGAAACCGTCGAGGTCGGCAAGGGTATCCAGGTGACCAGGCGCAGCTATGCCGCGCCGGTCAACGAGCAGCCGTTCTTTGGATTTGCGGTGAAGAATTCGGAGCAGACCGCCGCTGACGCCAATTTCGTCAACGCCATCATTCAGGCCGCCGGTACGCGCGAAAAGGCCTTCGAGGAAACCATCAAGCGCGCGTGGCGTGCGGTCAATGGCGGCCGGATGAGCGAGGCCGGGCTGCGCTTCAATCAGGCGTTCCTGATTTCGCCGGAGCAGAGCAGCGTCTATCACGGCTTTGCCACCGTGGCGCAAATCCGCTTCCGGGATTTGCCGGCGGCCGAAGAACTGTTCGCCGTCGCGCTCAAGCAGCCCAACCCGACCAAGGCGCTCAACACTGACTACGGCCGTCTGCTGCTGATCGTGAAACGGCCGCGCGATGCGCTGTCGGTGCTGGAGCAGGCAGTCAAGGATGCGCCGGACGCGGGCGATGCCTGGACCTATCTCGCCGTGGCGCGCTTCCAGAATGGCGACAAGGCGTCGGCCTGTACGGCGGCGGAGGAAGCGGGCAAGCGACGTCCGGCCAACAATTCCGGCAATGATTTGGCCGTGCTGAGAAAAGACGCACAGTGTAATTAGGGTGTGGGGGCGCGTGGCGCCCGCTACTTCGTAGCCTTCACGAATGCCAGAATCTCGTCGGTCAGCCGCGTCTCGCCGGTATTGATCGAGTACACTTCCGACATATGGCTGTGCTGCGGCAGCATGGTCGCGCGCGCGCATCCCGCCGGCCGCTTGCACGCGGCCTGTTTCATCAGCTCGAACTGTTCGACGAAGCGCGGCGGGTCGAGTTCGGCGGCGGCGATCATCAGCGGGATCTTCGTCGTGAGCAGGCCCTGCAGCGACGAGCGGTCGGCATAGCGCGCGGAGTCGGTGCCGAAATAGGCGATCTCGGGATCGCCCAGCGGCGAGGCGGTGAGATCGTAAATGCCGGAGAGCATCACGGCGCCGGCAAGGCCTCCGTCCTTTACCTTGTACAGCTCCGGATGCGACACGTAATTGGCGACATGCACCGCGCCTGCGGAATGCCCCATTAAATACACGCGCCTAGGATCGCCGCCGCGCTCGCCGATCTTGCCGGCGACCATCGCCACGACCGCGGCGATATCTTCGGCACCGGCCGGGTAGGGCGATTGCGGCGCGAGGCGATAGGTGGCGTTGACGCCGATGAAGCCGTTACTGGGGGCCCACAGCATGATGTTGTCGTAGAATGGACTGCCAGGCGGGCGCTTGTTGCCGGCGAGGAAACCGCCGCCGTGGATGAAGATCAGCACCGGACGGGCGGTTGGCGAAGCTGCTTCCGGAACGAAGAGATCGAAGAGGTGACGATCCCCGGGTCCGTATTTGAGGTCGCGTTCGACCTTCACGCCCGGATACGGCTCTTTCTGCTGCAGCGGCGCGAACAGGGCTGCGGTCTTGGCAGGATCGATGGTGCGGCCGAGTTCGAGGAGTTTCCAGGCCATATCCTCCGTCATCGGCGCCTGCTGCGCGGAAGCCGCGCTCGCAAGCAGGATCGCCACCGCCGACAGCGCGGCTTTCGAGAAGGCCATCCGGATACTCCCTTTGCTCCTTCTGAATTGGGCCCAACATGGCCGATCTTGCGGCCAATTTACACCGATTTCACATGATTTACTATTTACGTAAATCGTAATTTCTGGTACTTTGACCGGGCGATGATCGTCAGTTATCGAGACAAGCGGACCGAACGGTTTGCTTCAGGACGCCTCGTCAAGGAATTCTCTGGCTTTGCGCGGCAGGCCGAAACGCGGCTTGATCGGCTGGAAGCTGCCACCAGTCTGGCTGATCTCGCAGCGCTGTCCGACAATCGTCTGGAAACGCTCAGAGGAGACCGTGCCGGACTGTTTTCGATCCGTATCAACGATCAGTGGCGAATTTGCTTCGGTTGGCCGGAAGGATCACCTGGTCCGGTCGATGTGGAAATCGTCGACTATCACTGAAGGAAGAACAATGCCTCGCTCTCCCATTCACCCCGGCGAGCATCTCGCTGAAGAGCTGCAAGAGCTTGGGATCACGGCCGCGGAACTTTCGCGGCAGATCGACGTGCCGGTGAACCGGATTACAGGCATCATACATGGTCAGCGCGGTATCACCGCGGATACGGCATTGCGGCTGGGGCACTGGTTTGGCACCAGCCCGCAATTCTGGATGAATTTGCAGCAGCTTTACGAGCTGCGCGTGGCGGAGCAGGAGATTGGTGCTGAAATCGCGGCCTTGCCGCGCCGTGCCGGTCGTTCGACTTCGCGACAAGCCCGGAGCTAGAACCATGAGCCGTCGCGTCAAGAAACCTCTCCGCCCGGCGGGCGATCGCCCCAAGGGCGCGCGGCCCTATCGGGGCTCGGCAGCCGAGCGGCCTAAATCGTCGCGTCCGGGCGGCAAGCCGCCGGCGCGGTTTCCGGCTGCGCCGCCCCGCGCGGCCAAGCCTTTCGTGCCCGAGCCCGAGAAGGTCGTGCCCGAGCCTGCGCCGCTGCCCACGAAAGTGCAGACCGTCGTGGTGACCGCCGACGAAAACAACATGCGCGTCGATCGTTTTCTCGAGGCGCGTTTCC
>JAQSDT010000045.1 GCA_029946075.1 bacterium
ATCGCAAGCCGCAGCGTCACGGGGGCCGGCTCGGGAATGAGCATGGGGATGATGATCGCGAGCACCCCGGGGACCACGACCAGAATGACGGTCACCGCGCCGAGCACGCGGCCGGCGAACGCCGCTGCGGCCACCGCGCCGCCGGTTTCGCGGATCCGCAGCCATGCCGGTATCAGCGCCGCGTTCAGCCCACCCTCGGCCAATAGCCGCCGCACCACGTTGACGACCTGGAACGCCGCCAGAAACGCATCCGCGACGGGGCCGGCGCCGAGCAGCGCGGCCAGCGCGGAATCGCGCACGAAGCCGAGCAGCCGCGAGGCCAGCGTTCCCGAGGAGACGGTGAGGAAAGAGCGGAGCATGGGATTCGTATAGCAGCAGCCCCGCTTGCTGCCAGCCCCGCCGCTTCCCTTGCTGGCTTGGGGGCGATCTGGTACGCCGCGCCTTTCGCACAATGCCGTAAACAGGACGGATAAATGGCTGACGCAAAATATGACGTGCTCGGGATCGGCAATGCGATTTTCGACGTGCTGGTGCAGGCCGACGACGGCTTTCTTTCCCGTCACGGCATGACCAAGGGCGGCATGGCGCTGATCGACGAGGCGCGCGCCGCGGCCATTTACAAGGACATGGGACCGGCCACCGAAATGAGCGGCGGCTCCGGCGCCAATACCATCGTCGGCCTCGCCGGGTTCGGCGCCCGCACCGCCTTTATCGGCAAGGTCAAGAACGACCAGATCGGCGGTCTTTATACCCACGACATCCGCGCGGCGGGCGTCGCGTTCGAGACCAGGGCCGCCGCCGCCGGTCCCGCTACCGGCTGCTCCTACATTCTGGTGACGCCGGACGGCGAGCGCACCATGAACACCTATCTCGGCGCGGCGCAGGATCTGACGCCTGACGATATCGATGCCGAGCAGGTCGCGGCCTCGGATTATGTTTATCTCGAAGGCTATCTCTGGGATCCGCAGAGCGCCAAGGAAGCGTTTGTGAAAGCCGCCGGAATCGCCCACGGCGCCGGCCGCCAGGTGGCGCTGACCTTGTCGGATTCGTTTTGCGTCGGCCGCTACCGCGACGAGTTCCTCGATTTGATGCGCAAGGGCACGGTCGATCTCGTGTTCGCCAACGAGGCCGAACTCGGTTCGCTGTACGAAACCTCTGATTTCGATGCCGCGCTGAAGCAGCTGCGCGCCGACACCAGGCTTGGCATCGTCACCCGCAGCGAGAAGGGCTGCGTCGTCGCCTCAAAGGACGGCGTGGTCGCCGTGCCGGCGTTCCCGATTCAGAAGCTGGTTGATACCACAGGCGCGGGTGACCTGTTCGCCGCCGGCTTCATGTTCGGCCTCGTGCGCAATGCTGGCTTCGAGGCCGCCGGCCGTCTCGGCGCGCTCGCGGCGGCCGAAGTGATCCAGCACATCGGCGCACGGCCGCAGGCGTCGCTGAAGGAACTGGCCAAGAAGAACGGGCTGCCGGTTTAGGACGCAACCCCTCCGCACGTCATGGCCGGGCTTGTCCCGGCCATCCACGGCTTACTTCGACGCAACGCTCAAGAACGTGGATGCCCGGGTCAAGCCCGGGCATGACGGAGAGTGTTGTTGCGCCGTCCTCACGCCGTCTTCGCGGCCTTCAGCCCCAGCTTCGCTTCCACCGCTTCGCGCATCACAAATTTCTGAATCTTGCCCGTCACCGTCATCGGGAATTCCTCGACGAATTCGACGTAGCGCGGGATCTTGTTGTGGGCGATCTGGCCCTGGCAGAAGGCGCGGACCTCGTCGGCGGTGAGGGTTTCGCCCGGCCTCGTCCGCACCCAGGCGCAGAGTTCTTCGCCATAGCGGTCGTCGGCGACGCCAAAAATCTGCACGTCCTGGATTTTCGGGTGGCGATAGAGGAATTCCTCGATCTCGCGCGGATAGAGATTCTCGCCGCCGCGGATCACCATGTCCTTGATGCGGCCGACGATGTTGCAATAGCCCTCGGCATCGATGATGGCGATGTCGCCGGTGTGCATCCAGCCCTTGTCGTCGAGTACGTCGGCGGTCTTCTCGGCTTCGTCCCAATAGCCCAGCATGATGCTGTAGCCGCGGGTGCAGAGTTCGCCGCGCTGGCCGAGCGGCACGATGCGCCCTTCGAGGTCGACCACCTTGACCTCGACATGCGGATGAATCCGGCCGACGGTGGAGACGCGGCGCTCCAGCGGATCGTCGGTCGAACTCTGGAAGCTGACCGGCGACGTCTCGGTCATGCCGTAGGCGATGGTGACCTCGCCCATGTTCATCTCGTTGTTGACGCGCTTCATCACCTCGATCGGGCAGGGCGCGCCCGCCATGATGCCGGTGCGAAGGCTCTTCAGATTGAACTTCGAGAATTCGGGGTGATCGAGTTCGGCGATGAACATGGTCGGCACGCCGTACAGCGCCGTGCATTTCTCCTTCTCGATGGTCTGCAGGGTCGCCAGCGGATCAAAACCCTCGCCGGGATAGACCATGGTGGCGCCGAGCGTCACCGACGCAAGATTACCCATCACCATGCCGAAGCAGTGATAGAGCGGCACCGGAATGCAGATGCGGTCGTTCTCGGTCAGCCGCATCGCGCGGCCGACGAAATAGCCGTTGTTGAGGATGTTGTGATGCGTCAGCGTCACGCCTTTTGGTGAACCCGTCGTGCCGCTGGTGAACTGGATATTCACGGCGTCGTCGAACTGCAGCGTCCTGGAAAGGTCGGCAAGCTGCTCGCGATGCCGTGCGCCGCCCATTTTCGTGACGTCCTCGAACGCGAGAGTGCCGGGGCATTTCGGTCCGCCGATCTGGATCACCGCGCGTAGCTTCGGCAGTTTGGCCGACTGCAATTCGCCGGGCGTCGCGCCTGCAAGTTCCGGCAGCAGTGTGTTCAGCATGCCCATGTAGTCGGAGGTCTTGAACGCGGTCGCGGCGACGATCGCGGCGCAACCGACCTTGCCGAGCGCGAATTCGAGTTCGCTGAGACGATACGCCGGGTTGATGGTGACGAGGATCAGCCCGGCCTTGGCGGCGGCAAATTGCGTCAGCGTCCATTCCGGCCGGTTCAGCGACCACACGCCGATCCGCGCGCCGCGTTCGAGGCCGAGCGCGAGAAATCCCGCCGCCAGCGCGTCGACCCGAGCGGAAAATTCCTTCCAGGTCCAGCGGACGTCATGGCTCGGTGACACCAGCGCCTCGCGATTGCCCCAGCGTGCAGCGGCCTGATCGAGGCAGTGCCCGATGGTCTGGCCGAGCAATGGCGCGTCGGACGTGCCGGAGACGTAGCTATCGAGGGAATGGGTCAAGGCGGCCTCCTTCATGCATCAGGCGCGAATGACCGTATTGAGACGCGTCATTGCGAGGAGCGCAAGCGACGAAGCAATCCATTTTCCCATTTCCGGGATTATGGATTGCTTCGCTACGCTCGCAATGACGGCAACCGAGGTTCTTTACGCCGCCCCTTGCCCACTTCCGGCATAGAGATCGACATCGTTGGTCGCCCAGCCGATCGCCGTGGTCATCTTGCCCATGGTGAGATCGCCGATGTTGTTCTGGCCCATCAGCGCCACGGTCTCCGGCTTCAGCAATAAATTGCCGTTGCCGCGGCCCTTGTTGAGGATCATCTGGGTGAACTTGATGTAGTCGGCCGCAGTGCCGTAGAGGCCGCCGCCACCCATGTGGAATTCCGGCTCCTGCTGGACAGTTCCGTGGAAAGCGGCACAAAACTGCAACACTTCGCCACAATTGCAGGTGAATGATGGGGTCTGCCCGTGACCACCCTGCCGCGCCACGATAACGTGATCTTGTTGCAGATTTCCGGTGCTGAATATTTCCAGTAAAGCGTTCAAATTCCAGCGGAAACAAAGCCGCTGGAAGGCGTGATTTAAAGCAAATACCCGTTATTTCCGACGACCTCGAAGGTGCGTGATGATTTCGACCTGGAGTGAATGGAAGCGTTACCCGCGCCCCGGCCGCGGCGAAAACATCGAAGCACCGATCACGCCTGGCCTGTACGAAGTGCGCTTTGCCGGCACCGGTGCGCTGCACTCGTTCGAGGCGGTCGATAACGTCGCGCAGGCTCTGGCGCTGCTTTCGGTCGGCTCGAAATCCTGGTTCAGCCGCCGCGATCCCGCCAAGCTGCCGGACCTCGAATACCGGACCTGCGCGACCTCCTCGAAGGCCGATGCCAAGGCCGCCGCCCAGCGCATGATCGGCCGCCGCGAGACCTATATGAGCGGCGCGGCGTAATCTCTCCTCCCGTCATTCCGGAATGGTCCGAAGGACCATATCCGGAATCTCGAGATTCCCCGGGGTGCAATTGCACCCCTGAGGTTCGATGCTTCGCATCGCCCCGGAATGACAATAGGAACCAGCACTGCCTTTGCGGCCGGTGCATTGCCGCCGGTTTGCGCCTATACTCGGATCAATATCCCAAAAAAATCCGAGGAGTACGCCATGAACCCGCCCGTCGCCGCACGCGCTGCAGCCCCTGTCCCCTCGCTGCACGATCGCCTGAAGGATCCCTCGCTGCTGCGCGACCGCTGCTATATCGACGGCGCCTGGGTCGGCACTCCCTCCAATCCCGTCACCAACCCGGTCAACGGCGTCGAACTCGCCAAGGTGCCGAAGCTGAGCACGGCGGAAGCGACGCAGGCGGTCGAGGCCGCCGAGCGCGCGTTCCCGGCCTGGGCCAAGCTCACCGCCAAGCAACGCTCCAACATCCTGCGCAAATGGTTTGATCTCATTATCGCCAACCGCGAAGATCTCGCGCTGATCCTGACGTCGGAACAGGGCAAGCCGCTCGCCGAAGCGCTCGGCGAGGTCGATATCGGCGGCGCCTATGTCGAGTTCTTTGCCGAGGAAGCGCGTCGTGTTTACGGCGAGACCATTCCGACGCAGCGGCCGGATGCGCGCCTGCTCGCGATCAAGCAGCCGATCGGTGTTTGCGGCGCTATCACGCCGTGGAATTTTCCGTGCTCGATGATCACGCGCAAAGTATCGCCGGCGCTGGCTGCGGGCTGCACGGTTGTTCTCAAGCCGGCCAATGAAACGCCGCTGACCGCGCTGGCGCTGGTGGCGCTCGCCGAAAGGGCCGGCGTGCCCAAGGGCGTGTTCAACATCCTCACCGGCAATTCGTCGGCGATCGGCAAGGTGCTGTGCGAACATCCCGCCGTGCGCTTCGTCGGCTTCACCGGCTCGACCGAAGTCGGCAAGATCCTCTATCAGCAGGCCGCGGTCGGCGTGAAGAAGCTCGGCCTCGAGCTCGGCGGCAACGCGCCGTTCGTGGTGTTCGACGATGCCGATATCGATGCCGCCGTGGAAGGCGCAATCGTCTCCAAATATCGCAACATGGGGCAGACCTGCGTCTGCGCCAATCGCCTTTACGCGCAGGATAAAATCTACGACCAGTTCGTCGAGAAATTGTCGACGAAGGTCGCGGCGATGAAGATCGGCGACGGCACCGAGCAAGGCGTGGTGCAGGGCCCGCTGATCAACATGGAAGCGATCGACAAGGTCGAGAAGCACATCGCGGATGCGGTCAAGGGCGGCGCGAAAATCGTCACCGGCGGCAAGCGCCACGCGCTCGGCGGCAGCTTCTTCGAGCCGACGGTGCTGTCGAACGTCGACCCGAACGCGCTGGTTGCGCACGAAGAGACCTTTGGCCCGCTGGCGCCGGTGTTCCGCTTCAAGGACGAGGCCGAGGTGATCGCGATGTGCAACAACTCGCCGTTCGGCCTGGCGTCGTACTTCTATTCCCGCGATCTCGGCCGCGTCTGGCGCGTCGCCGAAGCGCTTGAATCGGGCATGGTCGGCGTCAACACCGGGCTGATCACGACCGAAGTAGCTCCCTTCGGCGGCGTCAAGGAAAGCGGCCTCGGCCGCGAAGGCTCGCATCACGGCATGGAAGAATATGTCGAGATCAAATACGTGATGATGGCGGGGGTTTAGCTCTCCGTCGTCCCCGACAAGCGAAGCGCGATCCGGGACCCATAGCCACCGGCCACGATTATTTCGCGGGATCGTCGTTGCCTGCCGTTTTCAATGACGCCGGCCGCGGCGTATGGGTCCCGGCGTTCGCCGGCACGACGATGGAGTTTGTGGTTCACAACCCCTCCATGAACATCTTCAGCCTCGGCGCCCACAAATGCGCGTCGAGGCCCGAGGCCGAGTGGCCGAGTTCGCTGTCGAGCAGGAAGTAATCGGCGTCGACACCCGCCGCCTTCAGCCCCTGCATCACGCCGGGCGCGATGTCGGGCGGAAACAGCTTGTCGGTCCGCGACAGCACGAACAGAACCTTGGCCTTGATGCGATCGAACTGCTTCGTCACGTCGAAGCCGCGCAGCGCCTTGGCCAGAATGATCAGCGAATTGGCGTCGAAGCTCTCGGCCCAGCGCGCGGATTCGTCGCGAACCGCGGCTTCGATCTGTGCGGGGTCGCTCATGGTCTGCTTCAGGCGCGTCTCGATGCCGTAGCTCTTCAGCGTCGCCATGCGGATCTGCGTCATCGCCTCCTTGACGCCGCCTCTGTCGTAATAGTCGCCGCCGTTCCAGTTCGGGTCCTTCGAGAGGCTTCCCAGCAGGCGCTCGACATTGCCTTCGGAGCGTTCACGCGGCACTAGCGGCGCCGTCACCACCGGCGCGATGCCGCGCATCATGTCCGGATAATTCACCGCCCATTGGAACGCCTGGAAACCGCCATAGGACGGGCCGACGATCGCGACCAGTTGCTTGATGCCGAGCGAATCGATCAGCAGTTTCTGCGTGCCGACGATGTCGCTGACGGTCAGATCCGGAAATCGCGCGCCGTAGGGTTTTCCGGTCGCGGGATCGATGCTCGCACCGTTGGTCGAACCGTAGGAGGAGCCCAGCATGTTCGGGCAGATCGCAAAGAAGCGGTTGGTATCGACGGCCTTGCCGGGACCGACGATCTCGCTCCAGCTGCCTTCGCCGGTCGACCCGCCCGGCTCGATCATCTGTGGCCCGCTGGTGTTGCCGTGCGGGATCAGCACCGCGTTGTCGCGATCGGGCGAAAGCGTGCCGACGGTGCGATAGGCGATGCCGGCTTCGGGCAGCACCCCGCCGCTCTGCAGGCGGAAATCCCGTGTGGTGAAAGTCTTCAGTTCGGTTGCGGACATTGCATCATCATCCCATGGGCAGAAGGCCGGAAATATCTTGTAGCCCGGATACAGGCTACGGACCTACCTTCGCAGCACCGCGATGGTGCGGTTGGCGAACGACAATCGCTCGGCCATGACGGACACGAAATAGGTCAGCAGCTTGTGGCTCAGCGCGGGATCGTCATCCCTTATCGCCTCGAATTGATGCGTGTTCAGCACGTAGAGCACGCTCGGGATTTCGGCCTGGATCGTCGCGCTGCGGGGGGCCTGGGAGACGAGGCCCATTTCGCCGATGGTGGTGTAGCGGCCGAGGCTGCGCACCCTTGTGGTGCGGGCGTCGTCAGCCGGGACCATGATGCCGACGCGGCCGTCGAGAATGAAGTGCATGGAATCGGCGGCATCGCCGGCGCGCACGATCACCTCGCCGCCGTCGACCTCGATGCGCTGGCAGCGGCGGATCAGCTCGTCGGCATCGTGCTCGCTGTTGAGGATCCGGGCAAACCAGTCGCGCAGATTGGCTTCTTCCTGCGCCAGTCCCTGATGCTGCGCGATGATTTCGTTCTCGCACCATTCCAGTGCATGATCGAGTTCGTCGATCAGGGTAACGCTGCTGTCGATAAAGTCGCTGGAGCGCAGCGCCTTCTCGGCAACGGCGGACAAATGCACCAGCACCAGGTGGACGCCGACTTCGTGCGCGCTGCGCTTGATCTGCGCGAAACTATAGGCGGCAGAGGAATCGATGCCGGTGACGAGCTTGAAGTCGAACAGCAGGTAGCGGCATTCGGGATTTTCCTGCAACAGCAGCTTGACGTGCTGGTAGAGCCGGTTGGCCGAACCGAAAAACAGATAGCTCTGCAGGTTGAGGCCCTGGATCTTGCCGCCATGCGCCAGCAGCACGTCCTGGTCGTCGCGCGAGCGATCCAGCGAGCTGCGATATTCCGCGCCGTCGAAACTGTATTTGATCGATTCAATTCTGGCCGCGCTGAGGGCAAACGTCGCGCAGCCGATTACGATTCCGATCAGGATGCCCGGCACGAAACCCCATTCGACGATGATGACGATGATCGCGAGCAATGAGACATATTCGGTGCGCGTCAGCCGCTTGCGCGATTCGACGATCCATTTGTGCAACTGATCCGCGCCGAGGCAGATCAGCAGCCCGCCGAGCACGAATTTCGGCATGTAGCCGAGCAGGCCGGGCGCGATCCACAGCATCAGCAGCGAAACCGCCGCGACCGTCAGGCCGGACAGCGGCCCTCTGCCGCCGCTGCCGAAATTGAGGATGGTGCGGCTGACC
>JAQSDT010000046.1 GCA_029946075.1 bacterium
CAAAATCATCGCCGCTGTCAAACGGGGGCACCAAGTGTTAGATTCGATCCACTAGGCTCTTGGATTGACCCCAATCGCATAGGAGCCAAGATTGCTAGGCTACATTTCATGACGCAGGGAGGAGCTGAATGGCGAGGCCGCAAAGCACCGCTCATCATCCGGGCAGTCGACGACGAGGCATCCCTCACCCTTGCGGCCGGGGCGATCGCAAATCGCCTAACTAACCTGATGTTTGTGTCGGGCGCAGGCCTTACATTTTGGATAGGAACGCTGATCGCACCCTTGATCCTCGTTCAATACTGGAACCATGATCTCCAGGATGCTCTTCGGAATTACAGCGCTGCGCTATTTTATATTGTTGTTGCGTTTCCTGCAATTTCCTTCCTGCTGCTTGCGGCCTGCGGGGTTTTCAAAGCGGTGTACGGTCGCGAGCTATTGTTTGGAGCCTTGCGGGCGGAGATTAACTCGCAATCCGTGCCGGACATAGCCGGCCAGATTGCAGCTTTCACACTGCCGCCAGTTCGTTCGCGGAACGCACACCTTCGCCACTCGATTTACGATGAGGAGATGGTCATTCCAGCACTCGTGACTTGGATACACTAAGCGTGTGAAGAAAGGCGACCTGGCTGCCGGCGTGCCGGGAGTGACCGCGGTGCGATTCGTGATGGTGGCCGGCGCGCCGAAGCGCGACGCCGTGGTCCACGAGGGCGATCCCGCCGACCTCGATGCGCTGGTTGAACTCCTGCGTGGGCGGCTCGAGAGTGACGTACCGCCGTATCTCAACGAGCGGCGGCAACTACGCATCTATGGCTCGGATGATCTCTTCATCCTCAAACCCAGCGAGATCCGTTATTGGGATGCGACCGCCGGGCTCAACGATGCCGACATCATTTTGGGCGATCACTGGCTCCGGAGGCGGAATGCCGCTGCTCACGCCTGACGTTCCATTCGGCCAACCCGCCTTTGCGTTGTCCGCCGACCAAATCGCCACGGTCCTCGATCTCGTTTGCCGCGGTGCGCAGGAGGCGCAGCCGGATATCGCGTCGGGCATGCTCGAGGTTCCGACCTCGATCGTGGTCCGCAAGGCGATGCGGCGCGTAAAGAAGACGCTCGAGCTCACCAACCTCGAAATCCGGGGGGAGCATGAGCTTGAAAATATGGCCACGACGGATGCTGACATCTTGGGCCGGATAGACATCACCCTGAAGTTCCTGCATCAGTTCGGCAACGAAGACGCCTATGTGGCGATCGAGTGCAAACGGGTCGGCGCCAGTCTCTCGGATCTCAATGCCAAGTATGTTTCGAACGGGGTCGATCGATTCGTCACAGGCCAATATGGCAGTGACCACGAATGGGGCTTCATGCTGGGTTACGTGCTGGCGCTTCCAGTTCAAGACGTGGTCAGCGCAATTGATCACCGGCTTGAGAAGGCCTATGGGACGGCCGCCAAGCTGACGCCTGAGGTCGCACACGCACTCTCGCTCGCTATCCTCGACGGCGTGCTGACGCAGAAAAACGGCCATGCCATAAGATTGAAGCACATCTTCGTCGACATGACATCGGCCGCTGCTACGCTGCTGACAGTCTAGGAAAACCCCGTTTGCGACATCGACTTGCGCCGATCCGATATATTGATTTGAGTGCGATAATGCTCAGAGCGATGAAATGGGTTACGGTAATTCAGGCGGCAGAGCAGGGGGGCGTTTCAAGTGTCAAGCCGTGCTTCTGCAAGTGATCCATCAGGTCTCGGTTGAGTCCGCGGATATATTTCAGCGTTTCGACCGCTTCTCGCGCGTAAGCCATGAAGTCGGCCCATATAAAACCGATGAAGCCCGAGTTTTCCCAGGACTCAAATATCTTTGCCTTTTGTTGATTACTGTGCGCCAGCCCGCCATAAATGATGATGTCGACAAGCGTGCGCACCAAGATGCGACCTCCGGGAAACTCGACCGTAGCATTGCTGTCTAGATGTTCGTTGAGTTGACGCCGTGCATCTTCAAAACATTCACGGGGGTTCTCCGACATCCAGTCCTTCTCATAGATTTTCGCGAGTGAAGGAATTGAGAGCCGGTCGTTGCGTTGGGTGAAAACGCGATAGCTCAGAACGAATGCGTCGATTTCGTCTTGGCTGAAGTCTTCGATCCACGCATGAATGCGCGCAACGATCGAAAATCTCGGCCCCTCGCCGTTCTCGAAGGTGACGTCCTCCATTTTTGCGATGACGTTCGGAACCTCGGTTTCATAACGCTTGCTGAAACCGGATCGCTCAAGGCGATCCACACGCCTGTTGAATTCGCGTAAGACCTCCAAATCGTCTTCTATAGCCGCGAGGATTTCATCCCCTTCGGCGATCGTCAGACCCGCGGCTTCAACTCCGTGCAATTTGAGCAAGTCTGCCCCTTTCACAGCTTTTGAATAACTAAAGTGCCGTTCCGAACGAGTGCATGCGCAGCAAACAGGTCGTAGCGCGAGCTCCGGATTTCATTCTGACGATCACGACGCTTCAGGTTACGAATGGGAGCCACTTCCAGCCCGCATATTTGTCGCCGGTTTGACGGAGGTGGCTATAGCGTTTCAAGCTGCTCCAGCTTCTGTGGCCTGAAACGCTTGCGGCCTGCGGTATCGTTTTGCCCATTTCGAACAGCCGCGAAACGCCGTCGTGCCTTAGATCGTGGAAGTGCAGATCGTCGATGCCGAGCAACTTGCACGCACGGGTGAACGCAGCACCAATTGCGTCGACCGAGTAGGGAAATATCTCTTTCGCTCCGCGCGGCATGGCTCCGATAACTGCGGTCGCTTCGGGCGGCAAGTCACAGAATACGTCATTTCCCTGCTTGTCGCCCGGATGCTTCATATCGCGAACCAGAATACGAGCGTCCGGGTGGGAGGGCGGCGCGGCCGGTTCGAAGTCTGTCCAGGCAATGCGGGTGATTTCTTCCTGTCGCCGGGTGCTAAAAATTGCGAACACAATAATCTGCTGCATCGGGGTTGACCCTGGCCGATGGGATTGGATCCTACCGAAATGAGCCATGAGAAGGTCGAGTTCGGGCAACGTGGGCCGACGATCGCGCTCCTTGCTTTTCGAACTAAGGCCAAGCCTTTTGGTCACCACCAATGCATCATCCATCGCTTGCGGGTCCAGTGGGTAGCCCCAAGCCGGCCGAGCGACCGTGAAAATCGAGCCAAGGTGGCTGAGATAATTTCCGACCGTCTGCGGCTGGACCGGCAACTCCGTGGCGAAGGCGACCAGTTTCTCGCTGGTGACGTCGCTGCACTTGAGGTCCGCAATGTCAAAGTTCTTGATGGTTGCGAGTACCTGAGCTTTGGTCCGGCCGATTTCCTTGACGGATTCCTCAATGTAGCGGTCGATTACGGCAGAGAGTTTCGGGTCCGGTACATTCTGCCGCTCAACCGCGCCTGGCTTTGCCAATTCGGTCTCGCGCTTTTCCAACCACGCGGAAGCAGCCTGTCTGCGATCGAATGTCCTCGTCTCTCGATGTACGATCTTGCCGCTGCGCTTAACGGTGACCTGGGCGTGATATCCAGTGGAACCGTCCTTGCGCTTGCGAGGAATGATTGAACCCATTCCGCCACCTTGTCATCCGTGGTACAGCATGAGCTTCTTTGGTACAGCATTGCTGTACTGGGGGCAAGAAAATAGGCAAAAATCAGTGGAAATGAGTGCCAATAGTACAGCACGAAAACACAAGAAGTAACTGATATGATTTATAAAACGAACAATATTAGTGACTTCAGGTTTTCCGTCGCCCCGATGATGGACTGGACTGACCGGCATTGCCGCGTCTTCCACCGTCTGATGAGCCGTCGTGCGCGGCTCTATACGGAGATGCTGACGACCGGCGCGATCATTCACGGCGATCGCCGGCGGCTGCTCGGCTTCGATGCCAGCGAGCATCCGGTGGCATTGCAGTTGGGCGGTTCCGACCCGCAGGACCTCGCGAGGTCAGCAAAGATCGGCGAGGACTTCGGCTACGACGAGGTCAACCTCAATGTCGGCTGCCCGTCCGACCGCGTGAAGGATGGCCGCTTCGGCGCCTGCCTGATGGCGGAGCCGGAACTGGTGGCGCAAGGCGTCGCAGCGATGAAGCGCGCGGTGAAGATTCCCGTCACGGTCAAATGCCGCATCGGCATCGACGATCAGGATCCCGAAATTGCACTCGACGTGCTCGCGCGGAGCGTCATTGCGTCCGGTGCAGACGGCTTGATCGTGCATGCCCGCAAGGCCTGGCTCAACGGTTTGTCGCCGAAGGAAAATCGCGACATCCCGCCGCTCGATTATGACCGGGTCTATCGGCTGAAGGCGGCGCTGCCGGATGTATCCGTCATCATCAATGGCGGCATTGGCAGCATTGCCGAAGCAAGGCGCCATCTCGGTCACGTCGACGGCGTGATGCTGGGGCGGGCGGCCTACCAGGAGCCGTGGCGACTTTTGGAGGTGGATCGGGAATTGTTCGGCGAAGCACCGCCGCACGCGAGCATGAAAGACGTGTTCGCGGCGATGCTGCCTTACATCGAGGACCAGCTGGCGCGGGGCACGCGGCTGCATTCGATGACGCGGCATTTTGTCGGCGCGTTCCACGGCGTGCCCGGTGCACGCGCGTTCCGCCGCCACCTTGCGGAGAACGGCGTGAAGGCCGGCGCCGGCGTCGACGTGCTGCGCGATGCGATCGAGCTGGTCGAGGATCGCAAGACGTTGGTCGCGGCCTGACCGGAACAGACCGCCCGCCTGCACAGAGCGGCGGTCGGCGGGTGCCACGGGCAAACCAGTAATGGATGCCACAATCCGTAATCAACTATTCCCGAGGTAGTTTTCATTTCCCGGGCGTGTCATCTTGCATGTCAGACTGAACCGACAGCTTCTGCGAAAAGGCCGTGATGCCTGCCAGCAAAACAAACCGAAATGCCGACAGGGATGCCGAACCTTCCGGCTCGGCATCCGATCAAGCCTATAACGCCATCGTGGACATGATCTTGTGCAGAGATCTGCGCCCCGGCGAACGAACGTCCGTCAATCTGCTGGCGGGGCGATTGATGCTGGGTCGCACGCCGATCAAGGAAGCCATCACCCGTTTGCAAGCCGAAGGCGTGCTGTCGGTGGCGGGGCGCAGCGGCACGACGGTGAATAGCATCGGCGCGCGAGAAACGGCACAGATCTTCGCGCTCCGCCGTACCCTCGAAGGGTTCGCGACCGAGGCTGCGGTCCAGAATGTAAGTGTCGCCCAACTAGCGAAATTGCGGGAACTGCTCGTCGAGATGAGCGTCAATTCCGACGAGCACGCAAAGGGGCGGGATGTCGTTCGCGCGACGGCGCGCTTTGTTAAGGCCAACGTGGTCTTTCACAAAACGCTGGTGAGTGCTGCGGCGAATCCCTTCCTCGACCGCCTCTACGCGCAGCTCCAGTTGCAGGTCCAGATCGTAACCTATCTGATCAACCGCGGGTTCGACCCCAAGGCCGCAGAGCGCCGGCAGCGCGAGCATGAGGAGATCGTAGCGGCGCTGGAAGCTCGCGACGCTGGATTGCTGAGGGATCGCCTGCTCGCCCACGCGGAAGGCACTGAAGCTGTCATACTCCGCGCGCTCGGTGTATCCGATTCAGGTGAGTCTGCAGGGAAGCAGAAGCGCGGGCCACGACCTGCGAAGTCTATCCGTGCCGGCATGACGCGGTGATCCGGTTGGCCGTGGATCAAAGGCGGCAGGCTGCCCGCCGCTGTTCGTAGGCCTTGACGTGCAGGAACGCCAGGCGGTGGAGCGTATCATCCAGGCCGTGGTGGCGCGCCTTGCCCAGCATGAAGCCAAGTATGTGGTCGGCTTCTACCGGACCGCCGCGCTCGAGGTCGCGCAGCATGGACGCGGTATAGGCCGATGTCTCGTCCGACAAAAGTTTCCGGAATTCAAGCATGAACGCTTCCGATGGCCGGAATCCCTCGCGGTCGGCAATCTCCGAATTGGATTGCAGGAAGCGGATCATTGCCTCGCTCCCGCCGTCGACGCGGGAGATTTCACCGACGCTCGCGCGCATCATGCAGGTCATGCCGGCCACGGTCGTGAGATGAACGATCTTTTCCCACATCGCCTGCATGATGTCCGGCACCGCCGACGCAATGACCGGCGTGCGGTCGAACGCGGCTTTGAGTGACTTCACGCGATCGGTAAGTTCGCCGCTTTGCTCGCCGAACGTGATGTAGTGCCAGTCATTGAGATGCTTGATGACACCCCCAGGCGTCAGTGTCGCCGCGATTTTTGCGATTCCACCCAAGACCCGGTGCGCCCCAAATTCTGCATTTAAGGCGTCGATGTGCGCCAACCCGTTCAGCAACGGAAGAATCGCCGTCTCCGCGCCCACCGCAGGGCGTACCGATTCCATGGCCGACGGCAGGTCGTACGCCTTGCAGGTTAGGAGTACGACGTCGTACGGGCGGTCTATTTCATCCTTCGTGATAGCCTTCACCGGTGTGGTGTAGTTTCCGAATTGGCTTTCGATCCGCAAGCCATTTGCCGCCAGATATCGCTTGCGGGCCTCGCGAACGAGGAAGGTGACGTCGGTATCGCCTTCCGAGAGCCGCCCACCGAAATAGCCGCCGATCGCGCCGGCCCCCAACGTCAAGACGCGCATTGTTTTCTCCCTGATAGCAGTGACGGCCGGTGCCGGATTGTCTCATCAACGCAATGTGAATGTCAATCTGACATGTCAGATTGACGGGCTATCTCGCGTGTGAGACCAGTCCGGTCTGTAGGGCGCGCTGCACGATATGCGCCCGGCATCGATCAGTTCTCACTGCGACGAGGAGCGTTCCATGATTCGGCCCGGCGATACCTTCGACGGCACTTTCCCGTTCGCGCCGCATTTTTCCGGTTCACCGGGATTTCAAATGCATTATGTCGACGAGGGCCCGCGTGATGGTGCAGTGGTGCTCTGCCTGCACGGCGAGCCGACCTGGGGCTATCTGTTTCGGCGGCTGATCTCGGCGCTGAGTGGCACGCACCGCGTGGTCGTTCCCGATCACATGGGGTTCGGCAAGAGCGCAACGCCGCAGGATCGGAGCTATTGGCTGCAGGATCACGTCGACAATCTGGAACGCTTCGTTCTCGCCCTCGATCTGCGCGATATCACCCTCGTGATGCATGATTTCGGAGGTCCTGTCGGCATGGGATTCGCCGCCCGGCATCCCGATCGCGTTCGCCGCGTCATTTCGGCCAATGGACCAACCCCGTTTGGGCAGCCCGATCTCCTGCAACGATTGACCGCCAATGTCGGCGTTTCGCCATGGTTTCAATGGGTCGTGAAAGCCCAGGCAGACGGGAGTCTTGAAAGCGTGCTTGGTCAGCTTGGATTCAATATCCTCAGCACGCTGAAGCTGAATGGCTTCGAGAACAATGCCGTCATTACTGATGCCTGGCTCGCCGCCTATGGATCGCATTTCGTCAGCCACGCCGATTGCCTCGGCGCGATTGGCTGGGCGAAAGGCTTCGCCACCGGCGCGCATCAATTCGAGACGCCGAGCGCGGATGCCGAGCGAACGATCCGATCCAGGCCTGCGCTCGCTATTTGGGGGGAGGCAGACCGCACGCTCCACGCCGAGCATTTCCTGCCGCTGTTTACCGCGTTGTTCCCAACAGCACCGGTCCGCCGACTGCCAGGCGTCGGCCATTACTGTCTCGACGACGCGCCTGACGAGATCATCGCACTCATCAGAGACTTCATCCGGCGAACGGAAGCGTAGATCGGAGCGCTCGCCGCCTGAATCCTAGTTTGCGGCGCGCTTGCGTTTGATGGAGCCGGTAACGTCGGGATAGCCGTGCAGCATCACCTTGTCGGCCTGCACGCCCCAGCTTTCCAGCCGGTCCAGAAAACTCATGCCGAGCAAATTGGTCTTCATCTGCCCGCGCGGCACGATCAGCGCCGGAACGGATTTCTCGACGAGTTCGCCGACCGCAAGGCGGTCGATCGTCAGCCGCGCCGCCTTGGTGTGACCGCCGGCGGTTTCGACGTCGACATTGTATTCGAGCATCTCGATCGGCAGCCCGATGGCTTTCGCCGTCTCCCAGGTTAGCACCACCGAGGTCGCGCCGGTGTCGATGACCATCGGCGCCTTGACGCCGTTGATCTTGGCATGAAGCGCGAATTCACCGGCCTTGCCGCGCGGAATGTGCACGGCGGGCGCCGGCTCCACATTGCGCTGGCGCAACATCTTTGAGACGGAGTCGCCGGCACGCGCGATCTGTTCGGGGTCGCCGTAGGCAACGACGGCACCGGCGGTTGCAGCAAGCGTCAGGAGGACGAGGAGGAGGCGGTTCATCGGGCGCCTCCGCCGAAATTGCAGTTCAGGCGCGCTC
>JAQSDT010000047.1:0-3189 GCA_029946075.1 bacterium
GAAGCACTACTTCCTGGTCGCCAAGGACGTCGGCGACCTCACCGCGATCCTGTGTGCCAAGCTGGAAGACGAGCAGGCCAAGCCGGCGCCGGTGCTGAGCCGCATGGTGGCGCGGCTGCGGCCGGGCACCAACCGGCGGCGCGTGCCCGAGAGCGACGACTTCATCATCGACAACAACCGCATCAACCTCGCAGCGCCCGACATCTTCAAGCACGATCCGGTCAATTTGCTGCGAATCTTCCGGCTGGCGCAGAAGAACAACCTTGCCTTCCATCCCGACGCGATGCGCACGGTGACGCGCTCGCTGAAGCTGATCAACACGCAGCTGCGGGAAAATCCCGAAGCCAACAAGCTGTTCATGGAGATCCTGACCTCCGACAACGCCGAGGTGGTGCTGCGGCGGATGAACGAGACCGGCGTGCTCGGCCATTTCATCCGCGCCTTCGGCAAGATCGTGTCGATGATGCAGTTCAACATGTACCACCACTACACGGTGGACGAGCATCTCTTGCGCTGCGTCGGCTATTTGCAGGACATCGAACGCGGCGGCCATGACGAATTCGCCGTCGCCAGCGACCTGTTCCGCAAGATTCAGCCCGAGCATCGCGCGGTCATCTACATCACCACGTTGCTGCACGACGTCGCCAAGGGCCGCCCCGAGGACCATTCGATCGCCGGCGCCAAGGTGGCGCGACGGCTGTGCCCGCGGCTTGGCTTCAACCCGGCCGACACCGAACTGATCGCCTGGCTGATCGAGGAACATCTGACGATGTCCACGGTGGCGCAGTCGCGTGACCTGTCGGATCGCAAGACGATCGAGAATTTCGCGGCCGTGGTGCAGTCGGTCGAGCAGATGAAGCTGCTCACCATCCTGACCACCGCCGACATCCGCGGCGTGGGCCCCGGGGTGTGGAACGGCTGGAAGGCGCAATTGATGCGCACGCTGTATTACGAAACCGAACCGGTGCTGACCGGCGGCTTCTCGGAAGTGAACCGCGCGCAGCGCATCGCCGTGGCGCAATCCGAATTCCGCGCCGCCTTCACCGAATGGCCGGAAGTCGAACTCAACGCCTACATCTCGCGGCACTATCCGGCCTACTGGCTCAAGGTCGATCTGCAGCGCAAGATGCGGCACGCGCGGTTCCTGCGCGCCAGCGAACAGGCCAACCACAAGCTGGCGATCAATGTCGGCTTCGACGAGGCGCGTGCCGTCACCGAACTGACGATTTTGGCCACCGACCATCCCTGGCTGCTGTCGATCATCGCCGGCGCCTGTGCCTCGGCAGGCGCCAACATCGTCGACGCGCAGATCTACACCACGACCGACGGCCGCGCGCTCGACACCATCGCGATCTCAAGGGAATACGACCGCGACGAGGACGAGGGCCGTAGAGCCACCCGCATCGGCGAGATGATCGAGCAGGTGCTGGAAGGCAAGCTGCGCCTGCCCGAAGTGGTGGCGCGCAAGGCGGCGAGCCGCGGCAAGGTCCGCGCCTTCGTGGTCGAGCCTGAGGTCACCATCAACAACCAGTGGTCGGACCGCTATACCGTGATCGAGGTCTCCGGCCTCGACCGCCCCGGCCTGCTGTACCAGCTGACGACGGCGATCTCGAAGCTGAACCTCAATATCGCCTCGGCGCATGTCGCGACCTTCGGCGAACGCGCCCGCGACGTGTTCTACGTGACCGATCTGCTCGGCGCCCAGATCAACGCCCCGACGCGCCAGGCCGCGATCAAGAGCGCGTTGATCCACTTGCTCTCGAGCGAAGACAACATCGCGCAGCCGGCGGCGTAGGTTTCTTTCCCGTCATTCCGGGGCGTACGAAGCCAGTCCTACACCTCCACGCCCTCGTGCTTCAGCAGCCAGCGCTTGCGGTCCAGTCCGCCGCCGTATTTCACCAGCGAACCATCGGCGCCGATCAGGCGGTGGCAGGGCAGCACCACGCTGATCGGGTTGGAGCCGTTGGCATGGCCGACAGCGCGCACGGCTTTCGGCATCTTGATTCTGGCCGCGAGCGCGCCGTAGCTCAGCGTGGTGCCGGCGCGGACTTTCGGCAGCGCGCGCCAGACCTTTTGCTGGAACGGCGTGCCGGCGATGCGCCATTCGATGTCGGCCAACCGGTCGATGTCGCCCTTGAAATAGCCTGACAACGCCTTGACGAGATCGCGCGGCGCGCCCGACTGCTTCAAATTCACCGCGCCATATTGCAGGCGCAACAATTGCTTCATGCGGGGCTCGTAATCTTCCCAATCCAGCGCGCGCAGCATTCCGTCGGCGTCGGTCACCAGCAATGCGGCGCCGATCGGGGTCGGCAGGCGGTCGAGATTGAAGCTTTCGGTCGGCGCGATGCTCACGGCTTGGCTCCAGCAAAATATCGAAGACGAGCGCACATTTTCACGAGCGCTGTGCTAGCGTCCACCCGAATTCCGCTGGCCGGTTGGGGGACCGCAACATGTCGATGCTCGCAAATGTACTCGTCGCGGTGGTTGCCGCGCTGCACGTCTATTTTCTCATTCTCGAAATGTTTCTCTGGACCAGGCCGCTGGGCCTGAAGACGTTTCGCAACTCGATCGAGAAAGCGACGGAATCGGCGGTGCTGGCCGCCAATCAGGGCCTGTATAATGGCTTCCTCGCCGCAGGTCTGGTCTGGGGACTGTTCCACCCGAACGCAGCCTTCGCGTTCCAGATCAAGGCGTTCTTTCTGCTCTGCGTGATCGTGGCCGGCGTTTACGGCGCGGCGACTGTCAGCAAGCGCATTCTCTATGTGCAGGCCGCACCCGCGGCACTCGCGTTGATCTTGCTCTATTTGGCATAGCGCTTCACATTTCCGACACTACCTTGCATTGCCAAAACCGTTCCGCCACACTCCCTGTTAACGGTGACGGCTGACCGCATCACGACGGTTGGCACGATCATCGGCCAACATCGGGAGGTCACCCTATGCGAAGCGGATTTTTCCATCTGGTCGCGGGCGCAACGCTGGCGCTTGCCCTGTCGGCGGTACCGGCCGCGGCGCAAAAGAAATACGACATCGGCGCGACCGATACCGAGATCAAGATCGGCCAGACCGTTCCGTTCTCCGGGCCCGCCTCCGCCTATGCCGGCATCGGCAAGACGCAGGCCGCCTATATGAAGATGATCAACGAGCAGGGCGGCATCAACGGCCGCAAGATCAACCTGATCCAGTA
>JAQSDT010000047.1:3289-8328 GCA_029946075.1 bacterium
TGACGACGCCTACTCGCCGCCCAAGGCCGTCGAGCAGGTCCGCAAGCTGGTCGAGGGCGACGAGGTGCTGCTGACATTCCAGATCATCGGCACGCCGTCGAACGCCGCGGTGCAGAAATATCTCAACACCAAGAAGGTCCCGCAACTGCTGGCGGCGACCGGCGCTTCGAAATTCACCGATCCGAAGAATTATCCCTGGACGATGGGATTCAATCCCAACTACCAGTCTGAAGGGCGGATTTACGGGCAGTACATCCTCAAGAACCATCCCAACGCCAGGATCGGCATTCTCTACCAGAACGACGACCTCGGACGCGACTACATCATCGGCCTGAAGGAAGCGCTCGGCGCCAGGGCGGCGACGATGATCGTCGCCGAAACCTCCTACGAACTGACCGACCCCACGATCGACTCGCAGATCGTCAAACTGAAAACCGCCGGCGCCGATTTGCTGTACGACGCCTCGACGCCGAAGTTTGCCGCACAGGCGATCAAGAAGGTCGCCGACCTCGGCTGGAAGCCGGTGCACATCCTCGACATCAATGCGAGCCCGGTATCGGCGACGCTGAGGCCCGCGGGGCTCGACATTTCCAAGGACATCATCTCGACCAATTACGGCAAGGATCCCGGCGATCCCCAGTGGAAGGACGATCCCGGCATCAAGGCGTACTTCGCCTTCATGGACAAATATTACCCCGAGGGCGACAAGCTCAACACGGTCAACACCTACGGCTATTCGACCGCGGAATTGCTGGTGCACATCCTGCGTCAGTGCGGCGACGACCTCACCCGCGAGAACGTCATGAAGCAGGCGGCCAGCCTGAAGAACGTCACCGGCAGCCTGTCGCTGCCCGGCATGGTCACCAACACCTCGCCGACCGACTATCGCATCAACAAGCAGATGCAGATGATGAAATTCAACGGCGAGCGCTGGGAACTGTTCGGCCCGATCATCGAGGACAGCGGACCGGCGGGGTAGGAAGCGTACCTCGGCGTACACAATTGTCATCCCGGGAGTATGGCGCAGCCAGTGTGACACCCAAGGTTCCGCCCGGCGCTAACCCAACGGAATGGCTGCTTTTTTGGGCAGTCATCGCGACTGACCAAACCCTCGTTACCGCTTCGAACGCCTTGCATTGCACCATCGCTTCCGCCACTATCGCGGCAGCGTTGCAGCAACCGGCCGAAGTGCCCGGGGCAAAATCACGCTCAAATCAGAAACATAGATGAGGAACACAGCGATATGAGGAAGGGTATTTTCCATCTGGTGACCGGCACGGCGCTCGCGATTGCGCTGTCGGCATCGTCGGCTTACGCGCAGAAGAAATACGACACCGGTGCATCCGACACCGAGATCAAGATCGGCCAGACCAATCCATTTTCGGGTCCCGCTTCCGCCTATGCCACCATCGGCAAGACGCAAGCCGCTTACATGAAGATGATCAACGACAAGGGCGGCATCAACGGCCGCAAGATCAACCTGATCCAGTATGACGACGCCTACTCGCCGCCCAAGGCCGTCGAGCAGGTCCGCAAGCTGGTCGAGAGCGACGAAGTGCTGCTGACCTTCCAGCTGCTCGGCACGCCCTCGAACGCTGCCGTGCAGAAATATCTCAACTCCAAGAAGGTGCCGCAGCTGTTCGCCGCGACCGGCGCCTCGAAGTTCACCGATCCGAAGAATTTCCCCTGGACGATGGGCTTCAACCCGAACTACTTCGTCGAAGGCCGCATCTACGGCCAGTACATCATCAAGAACCATCCGAACGCCAAGGTCGGCGTGCTCTATCAGAACGACGATCTCGGCAAGGACTATCTGAACGGCATCAAGGCCGGCCTCGGCGACAAGGCCGCGAAGATGATCGTGGCGGAAGCTTCCTACGAAGTCTCCGATCCGACCATCGATTCGCAGATCCTCAAGATCAAGGACGCCGGTGCGGACCTGTTCTTCTCGGCGACGACGCCCAAGCAGGCGGCGCAGGCGATCAAGAAGATTCATGAACTCGCCTGGAACCCGGTCCACATCCTCGACATCAACGCCACTTCGGTCGACGCGGTCATGAAGCCCGCCGGGCTCGAAGCCTCCAAGGGCGTGATCAGCGTCAACTACGGCAAGGATCCGCTCGATCCGACCTGGAAGGACGACGCCGGCATGAAGAAGTACTTCGAATTCATGGCGAAGTACTATCCGGACGGGAACAAGGATTCGAGCTTCAACGCCTACGGCTACTCGACCTCGCAATTGATGATCTACGTGCTGGAAAAGTGCGGCGACAACCTCACCCGCGAGAACGTCATGAAGCAGGCCACCAGCCTGAAGAACGTCGTGCTCGATCTCGCTCTGCCCGGCGTCGTCGGCAACACCACCCCGGATGATTACCGCGTCAACAAGCAGTTGCAGATGATGCGGTTCAACGGCGAACGCTGGGAAATGTTTGGCCCGATCCTCGAGGATTCCGGCCCGGCAGGCTAGTCGTCTCCGATATCAAGACAACGATCGGCGGTCCCTCGGGGCCGCCGATTTGTTTTGGGGAGTCGTGAACTTACTTCGGAATCTCGCCAAACGTCTTGCCGATCGGCAACACCGCGTGACGGATCAGGCGCGAATCCTCCACCGCGGCCTGGCGGTGTTTCACCGCCTCGCGATAGACGGGATCCCTGATCATTTCTGCAAAGGCAGCCACGCTCGGATATTCCGCGATGAAGCAGTGGTCCCAGCGCTCGGCCATTGGCCCAATCAGCATCAGTTCGAACCGGCCCTGCCAGACGATCTTGCCGCCGAGCCGCTCAAACACCGGCCCGCTTTCCCGCCCGTAGGCGGCATAGGCCTCCGCGCCAGACGCCTTGCGGCCGTCGGGATAAGCGGCGTGTTCGCGCAGGCGAACCAGATTGAGCATGTGGATGGGACCGGGGCGGTCGTTGGCCTTGAATTGTGCGAATACTTCCTTGGTCGGATCGATGTGGCCCATGCGGCTTCTTCCTTGCGAAACGTGATCTATGACGCACATTCTAGCACGCCCGGCCGCACCTCCTAATCCCGCGTTAACCTCTCGGTAACCGCCCCTTAAACTGCGCCCGCTAGCGTGCGGCGGGACGGGTGTGAGCGGCGTTGGCGTATGGCGTTGGGACGGAAAAAAAGCGGCGGACGCAAGGAGCCGCTTTTCGGGCTTCCGGCCGCGCTCGCCGATCTGCGGCTCTCGCCTGAGGATCGCGTCCAGGTCGCCGACGACAAGCCGAAAAAAGCCGTGCCGAAACGCAAGGACGAGGACAGCGACGACGCGCCGCGCGAGCGCAAGGCGCGATCGTCCAAAAGCGGCGCGAAACGGCGCAGCAAGTCGCGCGGCCGGTTCGGTCTCGGCCGCCTGTTCTACTGGACCCTCGTGCTCGGCCTGTGGGGCGGCATCGCCATCGTCGGCGTCGTCATCTGGGTCGGCGCGCATCTGCCGGCGATTCACTCGCTGGCGATTCCGAAACGCCCGCCGACCATCCAGATCGTCGGCCTCGACGGCAGCATCCTGGCGCAGCGCGGCGAAATGGCCGGCGCCAATGTCGCGCTGAAGGATCTGCCGCCTTATCTGCCGAAGGCCTTCATCGCGATCGAGGACCGCCGCTTCTATTCGCATTACGGCGTCGATCCGGTCGGCATCGCGCGCGCCGCCGTCACCAACGTGATGCATCGCGGCGTGTCGCAGGGCGGCTCGACGCTGACGCAGCAGCTCGCCAAAAACCTGTTCCTGACGCAGGAGCGCACCATGGCGCGCAAGCTGCAGGAGGTGGAGCTGGCGCTCTGGCTGGAGCGCAAGCATTCCAAGAACGAGATTCTCGAACTGTATCTCAACCGCGTCTATTTCGGCTCCGGCGCCTATGGCGTCGAAGCCGCCGCGCAGCGCTATTTCGGCAAGTCCGCCAAGAACGTCACGGTGGCGGAAGCCGCGATGCTGGCCGGTCTCGTCAAGTCGCCGTCGCGCCTTGCGCCGAACCGCAACCCCGAAGGCGCCGAAGCGCGCGCGCAGATCGTGCTGGCCGCGATGGCCGACGCCAAGTTCATCACCGATGCGCAGGCGCAGGCCTCGATCGGCCATCCCTCCTACAATGTGAAGCCGGTCGGCGCCGGCACCGTCAATTACGTCGCCGACTGGATCGGCGAAGTGCTCGACGACCTCGTCGGCCAGATCGACCAGAGCATCGTGGTCGAGACCACGATCGATCCGAAACTGCAGAGCACCGCGGAAGCCTCCATCATCGACGAACTGGCGGCGAAGAGCGTCAAGTTCAATGTCACGCAGGGTGCGCTGGTGGCGATGTCGCCCGACGGCGCGGTGCGCGCCATGGTCGGCGGGCGGAACTATGCCGAGAGCCAGTATAACCGCGCGGTCACCGCCAAGCGGCAGCCGGGCTCGGCGTTCAAGCCGTTCGTTTATCTGACCGCCATTGAAGCCGGGTTGACGCCGGAATCGATCCGGCAGGATTCGCCGATCGACATCAAGGGCTGGCGGCCGGAGAACTACACCCACGAATATTTCGGCTCGGTGACGCTGACGCAGGCGCTGTCGATGTCGCTGAACACGGTGGCGGTGCGGCTCGGGATGGAAGTCGGGCCGAAGAACGTGGTGCGCACCGCGCACCGGCTCGGCATTTCGTCGAAGCTCGACGCCAACGCCTCGATCGCGCTCGGCACTTCGGAAGTCTCCATGATCGAACTGGTCGGCGCCTATGCGCCGTTCGCCAATGGCGGGCTCGGCGTCTCCCCGCATGTGGTGACCAAGATCCGCACCAGCGAAGGCAACAAGGTGCTGTACGACCGCTCCACCGAGGCACCCAGCCCGGTGATCGATGCGCGTGCGGTGGCGATGATGAACACGATGATGCGCGAGACGCTGGTGTCAGGTACCGCGCGCAAGGCGGATATCCCGGGCTGGACGGCCGCCGGCAAGACCGGCACCAGCCAGGATTTCCGCGACGCCTGGTTCATCGGCTATACCTCGAACCTCGTCACCGGCGTCTGGCTCGGCAATGACGACAACTCGCCGACCAGGAAGGCA
>JAQSDT010000048.1 GCA_029946075.1 bacterium
CACCAGTTCGAGCCGCTCGCGCGGCGTGAACTTCGACATCTTCCATGGCCCGGTGCCGGAGGCGTCGCGGGCGAAGCCGGCCCAGGCGGCTTGCGACTTGGCCTTGGCGTCAGCGCCTTCCGCCGTCTCGAACAGCTTCTGCCATTTCGCGGGGCTCGCGATGAACAGGTTGGTGAGGTTGATCGGCAGGAAGCTGTCCGGCTCCTTGGTGGTCAATTCCACCGTCATGTCGTCGATCTTTTTGGCGGAGGCCAGCGTCGGCATGCGCGAGGCGGTGACACCGACCTGGCTGGCGTCGAATTGCGGCGCATCCGACTTCAGCACCTTGTCGACGTTCCAGACCACGGCATCGGCATTGAACGGCGCGCCGTCATGGAAAGTGACGCCGGGGCGCAGCTTGAAGACCCACTTCTTCTTGTCGGCATCGTCGACCTTCCATTCGGTCGACAGGCCCGGAATCATCACGCTCGGCTTGGACACCGAGGAGAGATCCCACATCGTCAGCGCGTCATACATGGTGAGGCCGGTGAAGCGGTTGCCCTCGAACCCCTGATCGGGCTGGCCGAGCGTGCGCGGAATATCGGCAGCGGTCATGCCGATCCGCAGCACCGTTTCGGCGCTCGCCAGCTGCGGCAGACCGGCGACCAGCGCCGTTGCCAACAGCCACGCGGTGGCGGTTTTCTTGGATTTTTCGTTACGCATTTGCAGCAATCCCTTTTCGACTTCGACTGGGTGACTAATTCTTATGCAAAGGTATGCAACGCCTGTGCCAAAGCAGACGCTGCGCTCGGGGCGATTAGCCGCACAATTCGCTGTGAATGTGCATGCAAGCGCAGGTTCTGTGCTCCATCTGGCACCAAGCTTGCATTTTTCAACTCCAATCCCCTCCCGATGGAGCATAATTCATGCGCAAACGAAATTCGATGCTTCTTGCTGCCGCGGCAGTCGCCCTCAGTTTGTATACTGGCCTGCCTACGAATTCAGCAAAAGCAGAAACCGTTGTGCGCTACGGCATTTCGATGGCCGACATCCCGCTCACGACCGGTCAGCCCGATCGCGGCGCCGGCGCCTATCAGTTCTCCGCCTACACGATCTACGATCCGCTGGTGGCGTGGGAGATGGACGTCGCCGACCGGCCCGGCAAACTGGTGCCGGGGCTCGCGACCGAGTGGAAAGTGGACGAAACAGACAAGAAGAAGTGGCGCTTCACCCTGCGCAAGGACGTCAAGTTTCACGATGGCAGCGCATTCGACGCCGATGCGGTGATCTGGAATCTCGAGAAGGTGCTCAACGATAAGGCACCGCAATTCGACAAGCGGCAGAGCGCGCAGGTGAAGACCCGCCTGCCCTCGGTCGCCAGCTACGCCAAGATCGACGACGGCACGGTCGAGATCACGACCAAGACAGTGGATTCGTTCTTCCCGTATCAGATGCTCTGGTTCCTGGTTTCGAGCCCGGCGCAATACGAAAAGCTCGGCAAGGACTGGGACAAGTTCGCCAGCCAGCCCTCCGGCACCGGACCGTTCAAGCTGACCAAGCTGGTGCCGCGCGAACTCGCCGAATTGACGAAGAACGCCGAGTACTGGAATCCGAAGCGGATCGCGAAGGCCGACAAGATCGTGCTGATCCCGATGCCGGAGGCGCTGACGCGCACCAATGCGCTGCTCGCCGGCCAGGTCGATCTGATCGAGACACCGGCGCCCGATGCGGTGCCGCAGCTCAAATCCGCCGGCATGAAGATCGTCGACAACGTCACGCCGCATGTCTGGAACTATCATCTGAGTGTGCTGCCCGGCTCGCCCTGGACCGACATCCGCCTGCGCAAGGCGCTCAACCTTGCGATCGACCGCGACGCCGTCGTCGGACTGATGAACGGTCTCGCCAAACCCGCCAAGGGCCAGGTCGACCCGTCGAGCCCGTGGTTCGGCAAGCCGGAATTCCAGCTCAAATACGACGTCGCCGCGGCGAAGAAGCTGGTGCAGGAAGCCGGTTACTCCAAGGAGAAGCCGCTAAAGACCACCTTTATCATCGCGCAGGGCGGCACCGGCCAGATGCTGTCGCTGCCGATGAACGAATTCCTGCAGCAAAGCTTCAAGGAGATCGGCATCGAGATCGACTTCAAGGTGGTCGAACTGGAGACGCTCTATACCGCGTGGCGCAAGGGTGCGGCCGACGAGATGAACGCCAACATCACCTCGAACAACATCGCCTACGTCACGTCGGATCCACTTTACGCCATCGTGCGCTTCTTCCATTCCGGCCAGATCGCACCGGTCGGCGTCAACTGGGGCGGCTACAAGAACCCGAAGGTCGACGCGCTGATCGACGAGGCCAAGCAGAACTTCGACGTCGTCAAGCAGGACGAATTGCTGGCGCAGGCGCACGCCCAGATCGTCGACGACGCCACGCTGGTCTGGGTGGTGCACGACACCAACCCTCACGCGCTGTCGCCGAAGGTGAAGAAGTTCGTGCAGGCGCAGCACTGGTTCCAGGACCTGACAACGATCGGGTTGGAGTAACGCCGATCCGGCAGGGTGGGCATTCCAGTTACTTCGTCAGCAGGGCGAACGCGCCGTTCCAGTCTTCGGGCGGCGGGCTTTCCTGGAAATTGCGAATCCGCGCTTCGTAGAGATTGTAGAGCAGTTCCAGCGAACGGGCGTCGTCGGTGGTGCGGCCGCGGGCGATGGCCGCGAGCGCGCCGTCCCAGTCGCGGGCGCGGTAGCAGGCCAGCATCTCGATGGTCAGGTTGCGCAGGCGCTGGAAGGCGCCTGACTGCGCGGTGTCCTCGCGGCCGGCGATGGCGTAGATCACCTCGGGCTCCTTCTTGCCCTTCACCATGATGAAGTCGAGCTCGAGGATGGCGAACTTCTCCTTGACCGCGATCGCGGTCTTCGAACCGACGATGATCGGAAAGCCGTATTCCTTCGATTGCCCTTCAAGGCGCGAGGCGAGGTTGACGCTGTCGCCGAACACTGAATAGTCGAAACGCTGGTCGGATCCCATGTTGCCGACCACGCAGGTGCCGGTGTTGAGGCCGACGCCGACATTGAGCGGAATGAAGGGACGGCCCTCCTCCAGCGCTTCCTGCTCGCGCACCTGGTTCAGATCGTCGACCTGCTCCAGCATATCGAGCGCCGCCTCGCAGGCGTTGATTTCGTGCTGATTGTCGTCGATCGGCGCGTTCCAGAACGCCATGATGGCGTCACCCATGTATTTGTCGATGGTGCCCTTGCGGTTCAGGATGGCGTTCGTCAGCGGGGTGAGGAAGCGGTTCATCAGCGCGGTGAGGCCCTGGGGATCACGCTTGTAGGTTTCCGAAATCGAGGTGAAACCACGCATGTCGGAGAACATGATGGTCATCTCGCGCTCCTCACCGCCGAGAACGAGCTTCTCCGGCGACTGCGCCAGCTGCTCGACCAGCGCCGGCGAAAGATACTGTCCGAAGGCGGAACGGATCTGCCGGCGCTGCGCCTGCTCGCGCACGAAGCTCGAAAAGATCAGCGTCAGATAGATCGAGGTCGTCGATATCAGGGGATAGGTGAAATCGATCAGCAGCCGGTGATAGGCATAGAAATAAGCCGACGCTCCGATCATGACGGAAGCAAAGGCTGCGCCGAGCGCGACCAGCGTGACCGGCCCGAACATCGGCGCGAAGGCGATGACTAAAATTCCGAACACAAGCGCGGCAGCGAATTCGACGGCGATACCATAGATCGGCTGCGAGATCAGCTCGCCCGTCAGCGCGCTTTCAAGAATCTGGGCGTGAACCTCGACACCGGGCATCGCACGCGACACCGGTGTGGTCTTGATGTCGTTGAGACCCACCGCCGAGGTGCCGATCAGCACAAGCTTGCCTGCGATCATTTCCGGCGCGACGTTCCGCTCCAGCACGTTGATCACGGGGACATAAAGCGAAGGATCGTTACGGGCGTAGTGAATCCAGATCTGGCCGTGCCTGTCGGTCGGAATCTGGACACCCCGGATGCCTATGCTGGTAATGCCGGCCTTATCGGCCTTGATGAGGATGGTGCCCGAGCCGGTCGCGACGCGCAGCATCTCGAACGACAGCGACGGCATGGTCTGGCCCTGCGCCTGCATGATCATCGGCACGCGCCGGATGATGCCGTCGCGCTCGGGCTTGATCGTGAACATGCCGCGTCCGGCAGCCGCATGTTCCAGCACCGACACATTGCGCAGCAGGCCGGGAAAATCGAACATGAAGCGTTGCGGATCCTGCTCGCCCAGAACCGCCAGTCCGGTCACCGGCAACGTCTTGTCGAGGGCGACGATTTCCTCCGGCAGGCCGGATTCGCCAACCACCACGCGTGATTTTCGAATCGCTTCGGCGAACACCTCGTCATTGCTCGGCAGCGCGCGCAACTTCGCCCGGGTCTCCTCGTCGAGATTACGGAAGGTGTCAGCCGCGACCTTGGGATTGAGCCGGTCCGGCTCCGAGAACACCGCGTCGAAAGCGATCACGACCGCCCCGAGCCGCGTCAGTTCGGTGACGAGATCGGCGATCTTCGTCCGCGGCCACGGCCACTGACCGAGCTTTTCCAGGCTCTTGTCGTCGATATCGACGATGGTGACAGGCCTTACCGTCTTCTTGCGGGGATCGATGCGCTGGAACGTGTCAAACGTCCGGACGCGGATTTCCTCGATGGGAATCGGATCGAACACGCGCAGCGCGGCAAACCCGACCAGCAGCGCGAGGCACGCCAGCCGCGCCCAGCCAAAGCGCCGCTTGAACCATCTAAGGAGTACCCGCAGTCGCTTCATGCTGTCTGGATATCACGCGTCGGCGAATCATTCACACGCAGGACACTCGCTAGCACCTAGCGGAGCCACATCCGCTGCACCAGCGCGATCAAGGCTAGTTGCCACCGGGGTGAAGGATGAAGTCGCTGGCATGCAAGTTTGTGCTGCTTACGCCCTTTAACAGGATCGAATCGGCGACATCGAAGGAAATCAACGTATCAGACCCCTGCTGCACGATGTGATTCGAGGTGCTCGCCCAGCCCTGGAAAGAAGCCTCATCGGTAAACAGGGCAGTAAAGTTCAGGTCGATCTTCTCTTCGCCGGGGATAAAATCGCCGATCACGTCATGCCCCATGCTTGCGTTGAATACAAAAATGTCCCTGCCGTCATTGCCGAAGAACAGGTTGTCGCCGCTGTTGCCAGTGAGCGTGTCGTTGAAGCTTGAGCCGAAGACATTGGCGATATCGGTCAGCGTGTCCGTCCCGGCCCCGACCGTGTTTTGCGGATTGACGTTCGACAAATCGACCGTCACGCCGGCGGTGGCATGCTGGTAGCTCGCGGTATCGGACCCGCCCACAAGGCCGATCAACGTGTCATTGCCAGCACCGCCTTCGAGGATGGTATTGCCCCCACCCTTCAGCGTGTCGTCATGGGCCGAACCGCGAATGCCCTCGAAATTGTACAGTGTATCGATGCCTGCACCACCGGTAGTCTGCGGTGTGCCCATGTCTGCCGCCACCAGGCTGACGGTCACACCAGCGGTCGCATGCTCGTAGCTCACGACATCGGGGCCGTAACCATTGCTGCCGCCATCGAGCGTGTTATTCCCCAGCCCGCCCTCGATCACGTTGTTGTTGCTGTCGCCGGTCAGCACGTCGTCGAAATCGGTGCCACGCAGGTTTTCGATCGAGATAAAGACGTCGCCGGCCGCGGCCGAGCCGCTGGTAGCTCCGGTCAGGAGATTGACGCTTACGCCCGATCCTGATGTCGCATGCGAATAATCGACGGTGTCGCTGCCGGGATCTTGCGGGCCGAACGGACCCGGCCCGCCATTGAAGATATCGGCATTATTGCCGCCGAAGAAGACGTCAGCGCCGTCATGCGGCTTGCTGTGATTGTCGGCGAAGCCGGCGGTACCGACGACGCTGTAGCTCGGCGTATTGAAGAAGTCGTCAAGGTCGCTGGTGTCGCTGCTGTCTGCCTGATAGGCAGCGATGCCATCGAACAGATCCGCCGCCGTGATGATCGCCCCGGCACCATTCCAGCCATTGGTATTGACCAGCACGAGGTCCTGGGTGATCTCGGCCGGGTTTGTGGTATGGAGAATATTGATTTCAGCGATCAAGCCGGCCGTCGCCTGATGGTTGACGGTGTCGTAAATTCCAGCCCCTTTGATCTCGAAGGTGATGCCCTTGGCGGCATTGACCACGAAGATATGATCGCCGTCGCTTGCCGCGACCGACACCACGCCCGCCGCCATGTCGTCATAGAGCGTTCCGAAATCATATCCATCTGCGGTCTGCACTGTGACGGCCACCTGGCCGGCGAAGATGAAGTCGCTCGGTTTCAGACTGGCTGGCGCTATGCCGTTCAGCGTCAAGGTATTGCCCGCCCCGAAGTCAATTTGGGTCGATCCAACGCCCGAAGCCAGCGCCTGCACGTCAGCGACGGTGTGTATGCCGCTGAATGCCCGCAGGTCGATGCGATCGCCCTGGGCGCGATTGAAGTCGGCAATCGTGTCGGCGCCGCCGCTCTGACCGTACACGAAGATATCCGAGCCGGTACCGCCGGTCAGCGCATCATTGCCGCCCCGGCCGTCGATGATGTCGCTGCCGCCCTGACCTTCCAGGATATTATCTTCGGTATTGCCGGTGATGATGTCGTTGAATTCGGAGCCGCGCACCCGCGTGACGCCGCTATTGAAGATATCGTGACCGACGGAAGCGTTACCGTAGGAATCTCCGGATCCGCCGGAACCAAGCGTCACGACCACGCCGCCGGTGGCATGACCGTAGTACACGCGCGTGTTGCCGTTGCCGATAACCGTGTCAGCGCCACCGCCACCTTCGAATTCATTAAGGCTGCTGGCGGCGCCATTATTGCCGGCGTTGCCGGCATTGGTGCTGACGCCGGAGAAGCCGGTCGCATCGTAGGTGTCGTCGAAATTCGTCCCCCAGATGGCTTCGATCGAGCGTAGCGTGTCGGTGCCGGTAGCCAGGCCGCCGGTAACAGTACCGGCCGAAAGATTGACGTTGATCCCGACGCCGTCGAACGCCTGATTGTAATACGCACGGTCAAATCCCGTGCCGCCATCAATCAAATCATCGCCTCCGAGCCCCTCGAAATTCTCGGACGTGAAATTCGGATTGTTACTGCCGTAGAACGCGTCGTCAAAGAACGAGCCACGAACATTGTTAACACCGGTGAAGGTATCGGTACCGACCGATGCATCGCCCGTGGCGGTCCCCGAAGCGCCGCTGGTGGGGCTGGTCCAGCTATTGGCCGCGAGTGTCACCGTGACGCCGGCCGTCGCGTGGAAGTAAGAAACGCGGGTCTGGCCGTTTCCGGTGATGGTGTCGTCACCGCCACGTCCCTCGAACTCATTGAAAAGCCCGAAGACGTTGTTGGTCACGGTGCTGCCGGCATTCTGGCTGGTCGAGCTGAAGCCGGTCGCGTCAAAACTATCGGCATAGTTACTGCCGGTGACGAGTTCTATCGACTTCAAGGTATCGACGCCAACCGAGCTGTCGCCGCTCACCGTGCCCGCGGCGAGCTGAACATTGATTGCATCGGTCGCCGCGCCATAGTTGGCGCGGTCGTAGCCGAACTGACCGTCCAGGGAATCGCTCCCGGCACGGCCGATCAGGAGGTCGTTCAGGTCGGCCGCACCAAAGGCATCCGCACCGGCACCGCCGCTGAAATAGAAAGTCCAACCACGCGCGAGCGCCTCGATCAGGCTGCCGTCGCCGTTGGAATATGCCACCACCGCGTTGAACCATTCGACGGCCGGGACATTGACGGTGAACCTCGAAAGCTCCTCACCCAGCGGTCCAAGTTCGGTGATTCCGGTGATGGTCCCGGCAAAGACCCGGTCTCCGCCAATGGCCGCTTCGAAATCGAAGCCCGTTCCGATGAAGGCGAAATGGCGCCCATCGGTCGCAGCGATCGTGAATGTCGTAGAAGACTCGCTAAGCTGATCAATCGCACCCGATCCCATGGCTCCGATCGGATCGTCCCGGTCGAAATCATAACCGCCGCTGGCCAGCACGGTGAACTGGGCATCGAAGATCGTCACGCCAACAAAAACCGGTTTATCGGGTGTGGCTCTTGCTACGCCATCCGACAGGGTAAGCGCGATGCCGCCAGCACCTGCATAGATCGCGTCCTCGGCGACGAAGGTGATTTCACCGGCGAGCACTTCGGCCAGCGTGAATTGGTCGTCCGGCTCGATGGTATCGCCCGAAACGGAATTCGCCAGATGACCGTGGCTGGTTTCAACCACGGTGAAGATCAG
>JAQSDT010000049.1 GCA_029946075.1 bacterium
TTGCCCGCCCCTCGCCGCCGTCCCCGCTGATGAAAGGTTTTCGCCATGATGCAGCTCTACTGGTCGCCCCGTTCGCGTTCGTTTTCCTCGCTGTGGCTGTTCGAAGAAACCGGGCAACCCTATGAACGCGTGCTGACGGATATTTCCACCGGTGCGCAGCGCAAGCTCGAATTTCTCGCGATCAATCCGATGGGCAAGGTGCCGGCGCTGAAGGACGGCGAGGCGACGCTGGCGGAAGCAGCAGCCATTTGCGCCTATGTCGCCGAACGCTATCCCGAAGCCAGGCTGGCGCCGCCGCTCGGTGATCCCCTGCGCGCCAAATATCTCTACTGGCTGTTCTTCAGCCCCGGCTGCATCGAACCAGCGATCGTGCAGCTCGCCACCAAGATCGAGATGAACCCGGTCGCCGCCGGCTGGGGCGATTCGGAGCGCGTGATCGACGTGCTCGACAACGCGCTGGAAAAGGGTCCGTGGATTCTCGGCGAGAATTTTTCCGCGGCCGATATCATCATCGGCTCCGGACTGAACTTTGCCGTGCGGCTGTTCAAGATGGTGCCGTCGCGGCCCTCGTTCGACGCGTACATCGACCGGTGTGCTGCGCGGCCGGCGTTCCAGCGCGCGGAGAAGATCGCGGCGGGGTGAGGTCTGTAACCCGGATGGAGCCAACGGGTCGCGCTAATGCGCCCGATGACAGGCTCCATCCGGGCTACGCAACTCAGCCCGGAACGGTGGTCGGATCGACGTCCTGCTTGTAGTCCACGCCGTCGATGCCGAAGCCGAACAGGCGCAGGAACTGGCTCTTGTATTCCGGCAGGTCAGCCAGTTCGCTCATCGTTTCCGTCGTGAGCAACGGCCAGCGCCGCAGCACTTCCTGCTGAACTTCGGGCGAAAGCTCCCAGTCGTCGACACGAAGACGCTGCGCCTCGTCGACGGCGGCGTCCTTGCCGAGCTTGGTCCGGAACAGACGATCGATCTGTTCGATGCAGCCCTCGTGCAGCCCGAGCTTCTTCATCACCTTGAACAGCACGGTGCCGTAGAGCGGCACCACCGGAATTGCCGAACTCGCCTGCGTGACCACGGCCTTCAGCGCCACCACGCGCGCGGCGCCCTCGCCGAGCCGGCCGCGGATCGCTTCGGCCTTGCGATCGAGGTCGACCTTGGCGCGGCCGAGCGTGCCATGCCAGTAGATCGGCCAGGTCAGTTCGCTGCCGATATAGGTGTAGTTGAGGGTGCGGAAGCCCGGCGCCAGCACGCCGGCGTCGGCGAGCTGGTCGATCCAGCGCTGCCAGTCCTCGCCGCCCATGACCGCGACGGTGGCGGCGGCCTCGTCTTCGCTCGCCGGCGCGATGGTCGTCTCGTAGACCTCGCCGCTCTCGGTGTTGAGCGTCTTGATGTTGACCGGCTCGCCGAGCGGCTTGATCGCCGAACGATACGTCTTGCCGGTGTCGGGATCGGTGCGAACCGGCGCAGCCATGCTGTAGACCAGCATGTCGAGCTGGCCGAATTTTTCGCGCACGGCGTCGATGAAGGTTTTCTTCAATTCATTGGAAAAGGCGTCACCCTCGAGCGTGAGCGGCGAACGGCCGATCTTGCGGGCCTCGACCTCGAAGGCGCGGTTGTTGTACCAGCCGGCGCTGCCGGGCTTCTTTTCGGAAGCCTCGCGCTCCAGCGACACGCCGATGGTATCGGCGCCGCCGGCGAAGGTCGAAACGATGCGGCTCGCAAGGCCGTAGCCCGTCGAACAGCCGAGTACGGCGACACGCTTCGGGCATTCGGGAATGGCGCCCTGGCGGAGAACGTAGGCGATCTGTTCGCGGACGTTGGTGGCGCAGCCGACCGGATGCGCCGTCGTGCAGATGAAGCCTCGCACGCGCGGTTCGATAATCATGCCTGCCCCGTTGTGGAATTTTGCAAAGTCAGCATTCGCGGCCGGCCGATCTCACGCGAGATCCGGCGGATGCGAAATCACGCATCCATCCGCTTGAACACCAGCGTGGCGTTGGTGCCGCCGAAGCCGAACGAGTTCGAGAGCACGGTGCCGAGTTTGGCGTTGTCGATGCGCTTGCGCACGATCGGCATGTCGGCAAACACCGGATCGAGTTCGGTGATGTTGGCACTCTCGCAGATGAAGCCGTTGTTCATCATCAACAGCGAATAGATCGATTCCTGAACGCCGGTGGCGCCGAGCGAGTGACCGGTCAGCGCTTTCGTCGCCGAGATCGGCGGACACTTGTCGCCGACACCGAACACCTTTCGGATCGCCTCGATCTCGGGCGGATCGCCGGCGGGCGTCGAGGTCGCATGCGGGTTGATGTAATCGATCGGCGTCTTCACGGTCGACATCGCCATGCGCATGCAGCGCTCGGCGCCTTCGCCGGACGGCGCAACCATGTCGTAACCGTCGGAGGTCGCGCCATAGCCGACCACTTCGGCGTAGATGCGGGCGCCGCGCGCCCTGGCGTGCTCGAGTTCTTCCAGCACCACGACGCCGGCGCCGCCGGCGATCACGAAGCCGTCGCGGCTGATGTCGTAGGGACGCGAAGCGGTGGCGGGCGTGTCGTTGTATTTGGAGGACATCGCGCCCATGGCGTCGAACAGCACCGACAGCGACCAGTCGAGCTCCTCGCAGCCGCCGGCGAAGATCACGTCCTGCTTGCCGATCTGGATCGTCTCATAGGCATTGCCGATGCAATGGTTCGAGGTCGCGCAGGCCGACGAGATCGAATAGTTGACGCCCTTGATCTTGAACCAGGTCGCAAGCGTCGCCGACGCCGTCGACGACATCGCCTTCGGCACCGCGAACGGCCCGACGCGCTTCGGTCCCTTGGTGCGGGTGATGTCGGCCGCCTCCACAATGGTCCGCGCGGACGGCCCGCCCGAGCCCATGATGATGCCGGTGCGAACGTCGGTGATTTCCGCCGGCGTCAGCCCGGAGTCCTGGATCGCCTGCTCCATCGCGATATGATTCCATGCGGCGCCTTCGCCGAGGAAGCGCATCGCGCGGCGGTCGATCACGTCGGCCGGATTGATGGTCGGTGCGCCCTGCACCTGCGAGCGGAAGCCCATCTCGGCGTATTTTGCCGCGCGCGTGATGCCGGACTTCGCCTCGTGAAGGCTCGCCAGCACTTCCTGGGTGTTGTTTCCGATGGAGGAGACGATGCCCATCCCCGTGATGACAACCCGCCTCATGATCGCCTCGCCCTGCCGTTTACGTTCTTATGTTGAAGATGTCGTGCCGTCCCGTCGCTCTGCTCAGGTGGGCTCGGTGCCCTGCTTGAACAGCCCGACCTTCAGGTCCTTGGCGCGATAGATAATCTCGCCATCCATGGAAAGCCAGCCGTCGGCCACGCCGAGCACCAGCTTTGATCGCATCACCCGTTTCATGTCGATGTTGTACACGACCTTGCGGGCGTTCGGCAGCACCTGGCCGGAGAACTTCAATTCGCTCAGCCCCAGCGCCCGGCCGCGTCCGGCGCCGCCGCTCCAGCCGAGGTAAAAGCCGACCAGTTGCCACATGGCGTCGAGGCCGAGGCAGCCCGGCATGACCGGATCGTTCTTGAAATGGCAGCCGAAAAACCAGAGGTCCGGCTTCACATCGAGCTCGGCCCGGATCAATCCCTTGCCGTACTCGCCGCCGTTTTCGGTGATTTCGGTGATGCGGTCGAACATCAGCATCGGCGGCAGCGGAAGCTGCGCGTTCCCGGGGCCGAACATCTCGCCACGGGCGCACGCCAGCAAATCCTCGTATTCGTAACCGCTGCGCCGATCGAGCATGGTGTCCCGCCTCTGTTAGATGTCCCGATGGAGCGCTTTTTGAGTGAACTGGACCCGTTTCCCTCGGGAGAACATTCGTTCCCCGTCAACCGGCGCTACTTGGGGTGCTATCGGTCTGGTCTCTACCGAAATCGCATATGTGGTCCGCGCGCTCTGTAACATAGGCCCGACGGCCCGGCAAAGCGCTGGAATCGGTAAAAAACATGGCGTCCGTGACGTCGGTTCCGGCTTAACCTTGGGATCGTTCTAGTTGCGAAAAACTTGCATCTAACTGATTTCCTTCTATATTGGGCAAGATTATTGCCAGAGTTAGCGCGTGGTGCCCGAAGTGGACATGAACGACCAGATTTCGAATGTGAGCGACGACGCCCTTGATCCGGCCGCCCGTGCTGCCGGTCATCAACCGGCGTTGACCGGCTGTCCCTGGCACGACGTCAACGAAATGCTGCAAGCCGCCGGCCTGCGGCCGACCCGCCAGCGCATGGCGCTGGGCTGGTTGCTGTTCGGCAAGGGCGCCCGCCATCTGACCGCGGAAATGCTCTACGAGGAAGCCACGCTGGCCAAGGTGCCGGTGTCGCTCGCCACCGTCTACAACACGCTGAACCAGCTCACCGATGCAGGTCTGCTGCGCCAGGTTTCGGTCGACGGCACCAAGACCTATTTCGACACCAACGTCACTGCGCACCACCATTTCTATCTCGAGAACAACCACGAGCTGGTCGACATTCCCGACCCGAACCTCGTGCTCTCGAAGATGCCCGACGTGCCGGAAGGCTACGAGATTGCCCGCGTCGACATGGTCGTGCGGCTGCGCAAGAAGCGCTGATCACCGTCAGCCGTCGTCCCGGCGAAGGCCGGGACCCATAACCACAAATCCATATTGTTCAGGAAGGCGTCTACCCGCTCGCCCTATCGACGGGCCGCGGCGTATGGGTCCCCGCCTTCGCGGGGACGACGATGTAGTTGGTGCGAACTCAATCCACCTTCTCATCCGCATAAACGCCCCACAGGCGCTGCTGCTCGATCCAGCCGTCAAAGCCGGTACCGACGACGCGGCACCATCCGGAAACGCATTTCTTGACCTGGGCGACGACGCCGGCCTGCAGGCGGGCTGCGACCGCGCTCGACGGATCGGCGCGATCGTAAAGCGGCGCCAGTTCGCCCTTGGTCTTCATGGTGACGACGGCGGTGCGGCGGCCCGACAGCAGGGAATGATAGACCCAGCCCTCGGCGCCTTCGGAATCGCGCACGCGGCGCCAATTCTCGTATTCGGCGGTGATTTCCACCGGCAGCCCCGAGCGGGTGTAGATCCACGCGACGTCGTTGTCCTTGGTCGGACCGGCGCGCACGTTCACATGGTCGGATTTGAGGCTGACGTAGCGCGGCACCGGCAGGCCGCTTGTCGTGAGGCCCGATTCCTTGGCCGAAAATCCCGTGCTGACCGATGCAGCAAGCCAGCACCCCGCCAGCATCGCCACCGAACAGAAACGCCCCAACGCCATCAACTCGTCTCCCGCCGAAAACCTGCCAACCCGAATTCTTCGCGTTGAAACCGCCTGCAACTACCTGAAAACCCCGGACCCCAGTGCCCCGCGCCAGTCCATCCCGGATGTGACATCCGGAGGTTCTTGTTTTGGCCCGGCCTTCTGCTAGAGAGGACGGAACGCTGAGAACAAGAACGTCCGAATTTTCTGCTGAAAATCCGTGGCAAGTATTGGGGAACCCAAGGACTGAACCAGGAAACAGCGGGATGCCGGGATCGCGTGGCGTCTGCAGTGTCGAACAACCGGGTTAATGAGGTCTGAACAGCGCGCTCTTACGGGCCGCGCCTCACGAGAGCAGGACATGTCGGCTAAGAAAAAACCTCTCGTCGTCGTCACCCGCAAGCTGCCGGACTCGATCGAGACCCGGATGCGCGAACTGTTCGACGCGCGGCTCAATCTCGACGACACGCCGATGTCGCCGGAACAGATCGCCGAGGCCGCCCGCACCGCCGACGTGCTGGTGCCGACCGTCACCGACATGGTGGGCGAGGACATTCTCAAGCAGCCCGACTGCAAGCTGCGGATGATCGCCAATTTCGGCAATGGCGTCGACAATATCGACGTCGCCGCGGCGCATGCGCGCGGTATCACCGTCACCAATACGCCGAAGGTTTTGACCGAAGACACTGCCGACATGACGATGGCGCTGATTCTGGCCGTGCCGCGCCGGCTGATCGAGGGCGCCTCGATCCTCACGGAAGGCAAGAACTGGGCGGGCTGGTCACCGACCTGGATGCTGGGCCACCGCATCGGCGGCAAGCGTCTCGGCATCATCGGCATGGGCCGCATCGGCCAGGCCGTGGCGCGCCGCGCCCGCGCCTTCGGCCTGCAGATCCACTATCACAACCGCCGCCCGGTGGCGCCCGTGATCGCCGAGGAATTGGGCGCGACCTATTGGGAAAGCCTCGACCAGATGCTGGCGCGGATGGACATCATCTCGGTGAACTGTCCGCACACGCCCGCGACCTATCATCTCTTGTCGGCGCGGCGGCTGAAGCTGATCCGAAAAGACGCCTATATCGTCAACACCGCGCGCGGCGGGGTGATCGACGAGGACACGCTGATCAAGCTGATCGAAGCCGGCGACATCGCCGGCGCCGGCCTCGACGTCTACGAGCACGAGCCGGCCGTGAACCCGAAGCTGGTGCGGCTGGCCCGGGCCGGCAAGGCGACGCTGCTGCCGCATATGGGCTCGGCCACCATCGAAGGCCGCGTCGAGATGGGCGAGAAGGTGATCATCAACATCCGAACCTTCCTCGACGCCCACAAGCCGCCGGATCGCGTGCTGCCCAGCATGCTGTGATGCCGGCAGCGAGGCCGATGTGAGCCAGATGCACGCATCGTTGCTCGACCGGCTGGCCGCCGCAATCGTCGCAAATCATCCCGAACGGATCGTTCGAGTTGCCATCGATGGCGTCGATGGCGCGGGAAAGACGACGTTCGCCGATGCGCTCGCGCCGCTGGTGTCGGTCAAGGGCCGTCCAGCGATCCGCGCTTCCGTCGACGATTTCCATCACCCGCGCGCCGTCCGCTACGCCCGCGGCCGGTTTTCGCCCGACGGCTTCTATCTGGATTCCTACGATTACGACGCGTTCCGGCGGCGGCTGCTCGACCCGCTGAGTCCGGATGGTTCAGGCCGCTTCGCCGCGCGGCAGTTCGATCTCGATGCCGACCGGCCGCTCGAACTGGAATGGCAGCAGGCACCGCCAGGCGCGGCGCTGATCGTCGATGGCATTTTCCTGCATCGCCCCGTATTGCGCTCCTGCTGGGATCTTTCGGTGTTCCTGCAAGTCGATTTCGACGTTTCGCTGCCGCGCGGCGCGGCGCGCGATCGGAATTTTGACGTTATCGATCCGGCTTCGCAGCGGCATCAACGCTATGTCGGCGGACAGAAGCTGTATTTCGCCGAATGCGCGCCGGAACAGGCGGCGGATATCGTGGTCGATTATAACGACCTGCAGACGCCGAAGGTGTTGCGGTGGCGTCCGTAGCTCGGATGATGCCACCGGGGCTACGAGCGTTTCGGGCTACGGGGAGTGCGTCGCTCGCGTTTGCGCCAATCCGCGACGAAGGCGACGAACGCGGCCAGTGCCGGCGGCGGCTGGCGGCGGCTGGCGGCGGCTCGGGTAATACAGAAACGGGCCGGGAAATGGCGGGCACCAATCGTCGAGCACGCTGACCAGCGCGCCCGACTTGATGCCGTAACGCACGTAGCCTTCGAACGTCAGCCAGAAGCCGACGCCGTCATGCGTGGCACGCAGCGCGAGGCCGAGATAGGTCGCGACCAGTTTCGGCGGCGGCGAGACTTTTACGACGCGGCCGGCCTTCTCGAACTCCCAGTCCAGCATCGCGCCGCTGCCGAAGCGGGTGCGGATGCAGGAATGGTCGAGCAGATCCTTCGGCGCTTTCGGCCGGCCGCGGCGCTCGACATATTCCTTCGATGCGACTACGGCGTAACGCTGCGGCGCGCCGAGCGAGACCGCGATCATGTCCTGCGCCAGATACTCGCCATAGCGCACGCCGGCATCGAAGCCGCCGGCGACGATATCGACGAACGAACTGTCGCCGACGATTTCGAGATCAATGCCGGGATGCTGCGCCAGAAACGGCGCGACCATCGGCGCCAGCACGAGGTCGATCGCGGGCGGCGGTGCGTTGATGCGCAGGCGGCCGGACGGCACGCCGCGTAGCCCACGCACCTGGTCGATGGCGTCGCCGACGTCCTGCATTGCCGGAGAAACCCGCGCGAGCAACAGTTCACCGGCCTCCGTCAGCGCCACGCTGCGCGTGGTGCGGTTCATCAGACGCACGCCGAGCCTCTCTTCCATGTCGCGCAGTCGCTGGCTGAGGCTCGACACCGAGACGCGCTGTTCCAGCGCGGCGCGCCGGAAATTCCGGGTGCGCGCCACCGCGACGAACGCATCGAGATCGCGGAGATCGAAGTCTTTCA
>JAQSDT010000050.1 GCA_029946075.1 bacterium
ATCGAGCCCCTGCGTGTCGGCGATGAATCGACGCGCACCTCACGCATTTCGGACGTGACGCTGAAGACCGGCTCGACCGGCGTGCTGTGCTTCGTCTCCGTCGAACATACCGTAAGCTCGCCGCGTGGCGTGGCGATCCGCGAGCGGCAGGACCTCGTCTACCGCGACATCGGCGGCGCCGCCCCGCCGGCCAAGGCGCCGCCGCCGGCACCGGTTGCCCGGCATCGCGAGACGCATGTCAGCGATCCCGTCCTGCTGTTTCGCTATTCGGCGCTGACGTTCAACGGCCACCGCATCCATTACGACCGTGACTACGTCACAAAGGTCGAGGGTTATCCGGGCCTGATCTTCCACGGCCCGCTGCAGGCCGCCCTGATCGTCGAGTTCGCCGCAAAACTTCACGGCGGCATCGCGCCGAAGAAATTCAGCTATCGCGGCGTGCAACCGCTGTTCGAAGGCGGCGAGTTCTCGATCAACGCCAACGAGACGAGCAGCGGCATGGAGTTGTGGACTGCCGGCGAAGACGGGCAGCCGACGATGAAGGGCATGGCGAATTGGTAGTCCGTCATTGCGAGCGTAGCGAAGCAATCCATCTATCCGCAAAGAAAGTATGGATTGCTTCGTCGCTTCGCTCCTCGCAATGACGGAGTAAGTCGTAAATACTGGGAATCAAACACATGTCGTCCCGTAAACCTGCCGCCACCACGACCGTCAAGGACGCCACCTTCTCCCTGCTCCGCGCCTTCGGCGTCAAGCGCGTGTTCGGCAATCCCGGCTCGACCGAGCTGCCGTTCCTGAGCGACTGGCCCGACGACATCGATTACGTGCTCGGCTTGCAGGAAGCTTCCGTCGTCGGCATGGCCGATGGTTACGCGCAGGCAACCCGCAACGCCGGCTTCGTCAATCTGCATTCCGGCGCCGGCGTCGGCAACGCGCTCGGCAATATCTACACCGCGCATCGAAACCAGACGCCGCTCGTCATCACTGCCGGGCAACAGGCGCGCTCGATCCTGCCGCTGCAGGCGTTTCTCTACGCCGAGCGCGCCTCGGAATTCCCGCGGCCTTACGTCAAATACAGCGTCGAGCCGGCACGGGCCGAGGACGTCCCCGCCGCGATCGCGCGCGCCTATTATGTCGCGATGCAGCCGCCCTGCGGGCCGACCTTCGTCTCGATCCCGATCGACGACTGGACGCGCCCGGCGCAGCCGGTCGAGGCGCGTCTCGTCAGCCGCGAACTTGGCCCCGATCCGCAAGCCATGAAGGCACTGGCTTCTGCGCTTTCCAGCAGCAAGCAGCCTGCCCTCGTCGTCGGCCCCGGCGTCGACCGCGCCGCCGCTGTCGATCTGATGGTGCAGGTGGCGGAAAAGACCAGGGCCACGGTCTGGATCAGCCCGTTCTCGGCGCGCTGTTCGTTCCCCGAGCGGCATCCGCAATTCGCCGGCTTCCTGCACGCCTCGCCGGGCCAGCTTTCCGACGCGCTGCGCGGGCACGATCTGGTCGTCGTGATCGGCGCGCCGGTCTTTACCTTCCACGTCGAAGGCCACGCCTCGATCTTCGACGGCGCGGCCACGATCTTCCAGATCACCGACGATCCCGACGCCGCCGCCGTGACGCCATCAGGCACCAGCATCGTCGCCACCATGAAGCCGGCGCTTTCGATGCTGCTCGACCTGCTGCCGGAGACCTCGCGCGCCGCCGCGAAGGGACGCATCCTGCCGCCGGCACCGGTCGCGGCCGATCCGCTGCCGGTCGAATTCCTGCTGCATTCGCTGTCCCAAGCGATGCCATCAGATGCCGTGCTGGTGGAGGAAGCCCCCTCGCATCGGCCGGCGATGCAAAGATTCATGCCGATGCGCGGCCAGGACAGTTTTTACACCATGTCGAGCGGCGGTCTCGGCTACGGCCTGCCTGCTGCTGTCGGCATGGCGCTTGGGCGCCGTAACACGCGTGTCGTCTGCCTGATCGGCGACGGCTCGGCGATGTATTCGATCCAGGCGCTGTGGACCGCGGCGCAGCGCAAGCTGCCGCTGACCGTCGTCGTCATCAACAACGCCGGCTATGGCGCGATGCGCTCGTTCAGCCAGGTCATGCAGGTGCGCAACGTGCCCGGCCTCGAACTGCCCGGCATCGACTTCGTCAAGCTGGCCGAAGGCATGGGCTGCCACGCCGTACGCGTGACGAAATCCTCGGAGCTGGCCGGCGCGCTCCGGAGCGGACTATCGTTCGAAGGCACCAGCCTGATCGAGGTGATGGTGGATTCCGCGGTGCCGCTGCTCTACGCGCAGAAGGCGTAGAAAATCTAGAGACCGTCGAGAAACCGCTGCAGCGCCGCGTTGGTTTTCTCGGGCGCTTCCTGCTGCACCCAGTGGCCGATGCCCGGCAGGATATCCGACCCGCGAAAATCGGCGCAACCGATCCCGGGATTGGCATAAAGATCCATGCCGGGAATGAAGGCGCGGACAGCGTCCCGTTCGCCGCCGATGAAGCATGCGGGTTGCGAGATCGGCTTGCCGGCGAACTCCGCCATTTCCTGAAAGTCGATACCCTGCGCGCGATAGCGATTGAGCGGCCCGCGAAAGCCGCCGGCCTTGAATGCATCGACATAGACCTGCAGATCCTTGTCGCTCATCCAGGACGGAAACGGTTTTGGATCGGTCATGCCGTCCAGCAACTTGGCGCCAGCCGGCTTGGGCTCCAGCCATTTGTTGAGCGGCGCATCGCCGGAAATCGCAAAGTAGGCCTTGCGCAGACCGCCGGCGATATCGGCCTCGAGTTCCGCTTCGGCCACGCCTTCCTGCTGAAAGTACAACTGGTAGAAAAAGCGATCCTTGTACGTGGCTCTCGCAACGTCGAGAAACGACATCGGTCCTCTTGGCACATAGGGCACGCTGAGCCCGGCAACGGCCGTGACCTTGTCCGGGTACAGCAACGAGGTGTTCCAGACGATCGGCGCGCCCCAGTCATGGCCGAACAGGATAACCTTGCCGCCGAAATGATCGATCACGGCCGCAACGTCGGATGCCAGATTGCGGAGCGTGTAGGCGGCGATGGCCTCGGGCTTCGCACTGCCGCCATAACCGCGCACGTCGAGCGCCGCCACCGTGAATCCGCGCTGCGAGAAATAGTCGATCTGGTGACGCCACGAATACCAGAGCTCGGGAAAGCCATGGACACAGAGGATCACGGGACCTTTGCCCGCGACCGCCACGTTGAGGCTGATCGGGCCGTTATGCACCGTGACAAAATCGATCTTGCCCATATCACCCGATCTCACGCGCTGAGAAGGCCAGGAATTTTGGCCATGCCGGCCATGCTGGCATCCTGAAAACGCTTCATCGCCAGCAGTTTCTCCGTCTCGTCAGGTTTGACCCGCGCCATCGCCGCGAACAGCACGTTCAGGCGCGAGCGCACCAGCCATTCCTCGATATTGGCGTGGCCTCGCCAGCTCATCCGGTTCTTGCCCGACACCACCAGCATCCGCAGCCAGTCGATCGCCAGAATCGGATTCGGCACCGGCAGGCAGAGCGCGTTCTTCTGCGTATCGTCGGCGAACGCGGTTTCGATGAAACCGATGAAGGCCGCACTGAACGTGGGCTGGCAGGTTCGGATCATCTGGATATTGATCCGGCCCCCGGTCCAGACCGGAACTTGCGGCCGCCGCGAGATGCCGCTGGCCGAACAGTCGATGATCAGGCTGTCGGGCTTCAGCTCAACCTCACCCTGATCGAGGACGAGCCGGTCACGCTCGACGGATTTGAGATAGCCCTTCCGCACGACGTTACCAATGCGCCGCAGTTCGGCGAGCTCGGCCCCGGTCACCGTGGCGCAGCGATAGATGCTCGGCGACACCTTCGGATCGAGGCGCAGCAATTCGCCCACCGCTTCCAGCCGGGCAAAGAGATCGGCGACGTCGGCCGCGGCGCCGATCGCTTCGAATTGCCGGCTCAGGCCTTCGATGAAATTCAGGAAGAAATCGTCGCCGGGCTGGATGTTCGCGCGGTTGATGAACCAGGCATCGCGCGGCATCACCCAGCAAATCCGCGCCGGGTCGATGCCGTGGCTGAGCAACCAGAGGCAGGTGTCGATGCCGGTCTTGCCGGGCCCGACCACGACGAAATTGTCCGATTGCGAGGCGACGCCCGGAAGCAAATTCGGCGGGATGCATTTCACGCCGGCAGCCACCTGGTATTTCGGTTTACGGGTTGAGGGAATATCGAACGTCCAGTAGGCGCTGTCGACCACGCGCCGGCGCACGTTGACATGATGACGCTGGCCGGTCAGCCGCGATACAAAAGTGTCGTCGGCCGTTACATCGCACATCGGGAAGAACCGGACACGTCCCGAAGCCAGCAACCGCTGCTGCATGACCTGCTCGAAATACGCCAGCACCTCGGTGCCGCTCGCCAGAGAACACAGGCCCTTGTTGGGACCGGAGACGTCGCGTGTCAGATCACCCAGCGATCGCGAATTGACGCCATAGAAGGCCGACGGCTGGTGCAGGCGAACGAAGGGATAGGCATCGTTCCAGTGGCCGCCCGGCTTGTCGCGCCGGTCGACCATAATGATCCGCGCATCGCTGTTGGTCAGAATTTCATCGGCGAACGCCATGCCCGCCGCGCCCGCGCCAATAACGAGATAATCCGTATCGAGGCTGTCCATGACCGAAAATCCCAAAGATTGGCGCCAGTCCGCCGGACCGGCGGGCGCTCATTCAGGCGGAGGAATTGCTTACTTTCCGTAACTCTCCCGCATCTTCGCCTGGATTTTTGCCATGCCTGATATCCAGCGGTCGTAATTCTCGGTCTTCTTGCGCATGTAACCGAGCACCTGCGGGTGCGGCAGGATCACGAAGGTTTCCTGCTCCAGCCCCGCCAGCACATCCTGCGCCACCTGCTCTGCCGACAGATCGCCGTCGCCGGATTGCGGGCCCTTCGGGATCGAGCGCAGCATGTTGGTGTCGACGCCTTGCGGGCACAGGATCGAAACCTTGATGCCGTCGGCCTTGTGCGAGATCGCGAGATTCTCGGCAAAACCCACCGCGGCATGCTTGGTGGTCGAATAGGCCGGGCTGCCGACCTGCGACAGCAATCCCGCCGCCGAGATCGTATTGAGGAAATATCCGCCGCCGCGCGTCTTCATACGCGGAATCAGATGCCGCGCGGCATAGACATGCGCCATCACGTGGATCGCCCAGCTGCGCTGCCACGGCTCGTCGGAATTGCCGCCGGCATTGACCGACATCGGATCGAAGCCGCCGCCAATGCCGGCATTGGAGCAAAACAGCGCGATCGGGCCGAACTGCCGTTCGGTCTCCTCGATCACGTGCAGGATATTCTTCTCCTGCCCGACGTCGCATTTGAACGCCGCGCCGCCGACCGACATCGCGACCTTCTCGGCCGCTGCGTGGTCGAGATCGACCACCACGACCTTGGCCGCGCCGGCACGATGAAACGCCTGGCACATCGCGGCCCCGATGCCGTTGCCGCCGCCGGTGACCACCACGACCTTACCCGTCACCTGCATGGCCGCTCTCCCTCGCTGTTTTCCTATGTCAGAACCAGATCGAGTATAGCCGTATAGTGACAGGCCGCGCCGAGCAAGACGAAGCCGTGCCAGATCGCGTTCTGGAATCGCAGCCGCTGCCAGGCGTGGAAGACCACCCCGAAACTGTAGAGCAAGCCGCCCGCGACGATGCACCACAACGCCAGCGCCGGCAGCGCTGCAACCGCATCATACAGCATCACGCCGCTCCAGCCGAGCGCCAGATAGAGCCCGACTGCGAGGCGATCGTAACGCCCCGGCCGCGCCAGCTTCAGCACGATGCCTGATATGGCGACGCACCACACGCCGATCAGCAGCGCGACCGCGAAATAGCTGTGCTTCAGCTCCATGATGAACGGCGTATAGGTTGCAGCGATCAACAGATAGATCGCCGAATGATCGAACCGCCGCAGCACCCATTTGGCGCGCGATACCGGCCAGAGATTATAGGTCGCCGACAGCACCAGCATCGCCAGCAGGCCTGCGACATAGACCGAGACCACGGCGATATCGGCCGCGGTCGCATACACCGATGTCAGCACGATCAGAACGGTCGCGGCGACGAGCCCGAGGCAGACGCCGGTGATATGCACGACGCCGTCGGCGATCAGCTCCGCGCGGTCGTAGTTCCACTGCATGGCGCCGGTCGCCGCCTGCATCGAGGTCGAGGCGAGTTGCTTCAATCGGAAAATGGTCATGCAAGGTCCTGATTGGGGAGCGACCGGCGAAGCCTGTCACCGGACGGCGCTTCGCGCAACCCGCCCGCCATCGATGACAAAAGCTTGATTTTGGTCCGCCAATCGCCACTTTTCGGGGTGATCGCCCCGCCACCTTATCTCCCGCATCGAGCCCTCCGCCCCCCGCATGGCCCCCGGTTTTTCAGACATCGTCGAGGAAGCGCGCCTGTCGGCACGGGCGCTGCTGGATTACGGTGACAGCTTCTTCAATCCCACCGTGCGGCTGGGCGTCACCGGCCTGTCGCGCGCCGGGAAAACCGTGTTCATCACGGCGCTGATTCACGGGCTCACCCGTGGCGGCCGGTTTCCGGTGTTCGAGCCCTACGCGACGGGGCGGATCGCCCGCGCCCGTCTCGCGCCGCAGCCGGATGATGCCGTGCCGCGTTTTGCCTATGAGAGCCACGTCCGCACCCTGATCGAGGAACGGCGCTGGCCGCACTCCACCGTCGACATCAGCGAACTTCGCCTCGTCATCGACTACCAGCGTCAGAACGGCGCCGACCGCACGCTCACCATCGACATCGTCGACTATCCCGGCGAATGGCTGCTCGACCTGCCGCTGCTCAACAAGAGCTACGAGCAATGGTCGGCCGAAAGCCTTGCGCTGTCGCGCGAGGGCCCGCGCCAGCCGCTCGCCGCGCCCTGGCACGCCCATCTGGCGACGCTGCAGGCCGAAGGCCACGAAGACGAGCAGGCGGCGCTCACATCGGCAAGGCTGTTCACGGATTATCTGCGCGCCTGCCGCGACGAACGCTTTGCGATGAGCCTGCTGCCGCCGGGCCGCTTCCTGATGCCGGGCAATCTTGCCGATACGCCGGCGCTGACCTTCGCGCCGCTCGACGTCGCCATCGACGGCGGCGCGCCGGACGGTTCGCTGTGGGCCATGATGCGACGGCGCTACGAGGCCTACAAGGATATCGTCGTCCGGCCGTTCTTTCGCGATCATTTCGCGCGGCTCGACCGCCAGATCGTGCTGGTCGATGCGCTGTCGGCGTTCAACGCCGGCCCCGAGGCGCTGCACGATCTCGAAGCGGCGCTTTCCGGCATTCTCGATTGCTTCCGGATCGGGCGCAGCACCTTGCTGAGCAATCTGTTCCGCCCGCGGATCGACCGCATTCTGTTCGCTGCGACCAAGGCCGACCATCTGCACCATACGAGCCATGACCGGCTCGAAGCGGTGCTGCGGCGCGCGGTCGCGAAAGCCACGGAACGCGCCGAAGTTGCCGGCGCCGCCATCGACGTCGTCGCGCTTGCCGCCGTGCGCGCCACGCGCGAGGCCATCGTCACGCGCGGCCGTGAAAAGCTGCCGTCGATCCTGGGTACGCCCGCAGCGGGCGAAGTCGCCAACGGCGAGACGTTCGACGGCGCCACGGAAGTCGCGACTTTCCCGGGCGACCTGCCCGCCGATCCCGAGGAACTGTTCAAGGGCGATTTCCGCGGTCTTTCCTCGGCGCCGTCGGAGAAGGCCGATTACCGCTTCCTGCGCTTCAGGCCACCGCTGCTGGAGCAGCAGGGAACACAAGCGCCCGCATTGCCTCACATCCGCCTTGACCGCGCCCTCCAGTTCCTGATCGGAGACAGACTGCAATGAGCGACAAGACGCCTCATCGGCGGCCGGCGACGTTCAAGCTCGACGATCCCGGCGTGGTCGTGATGGACCCGGAGGATTCGAGCCGCCCAGCCCGCGGCACGATCCAGATCAAGCCGGAAGCCGATTCCGCATTGCTGCCGGTTCCGGTCGATACGCCGCTGACGCCGGTGCGCCGCGGCTTTCGCTGGGGCACGCTGTTCTGGATCGCCGCCGGCGGGCTGGTGCTGCTTGGCGGCGGGCTCGGCATCGTCAACCTGATCGAGGAGCTGTTCGCGCGCAGCGAGACGCTGGGCTATGTCGGCCTCGCATTCGCGGGTGCGGCGACGCTGGCGCTGGCCGTCGTGATCGGCCGTGAAGCCCTGGGTCTGGCACGCCTCGC